>CAZZLB010000846.1:0-1351 GCA_964654655.1 uncultured Rhodoferax sp.
TGGCGAATGTAGTTGCGAATTACACGCTCATCACGCCCCACCGTCGATACGAAATGACCCTGTCCCAAGTTTCAGGACCATTCAGTTACAGAATTTCCCGGCATGATGAAGACCCGAAAGGGTCAAGGAGCACATGCCGTGAAGAGAAGCAAGTTCACCGAGGACCAGATCGCTTATGCGTTGAAGCAAGCTGAACTGGGCATCAGCGTCGAAGAAGTCTGTCGCAAGTTGGGCATCAGCGATGCGACGTTTTATGTCTGGCGCAAGAAGTACGGGGGCATTGGCCCATCGGAGTTGCGACGATTGCGCCAATTGGAAGAAGAGAACCGCAAACTCAAACAGATCGTGGCCGATCTAAGTCTGGATAAGGCCATGCTGCAGGCGGTGGTCGCAAAAAAGCTATGAGGCCGTCGCAGCGCCGGGAGTGGGTGCCGGAACTGATGCGACGGTTTGGTTGCAGTCAACGCAATGCGCTGCGTGTTGTGGGGATGTCCACATCCGTCTACCTATACCAGCCGGTCAAGCGTGACGAGTCCGTGCTGAAGATGCGGATCAAGGAGATTACCCAAACCCGGGTTCACTATGGCTACCGCCGGGTGCATGTCATGCTGCGTCGTGAAGGACATCTGGACAACATCAAGCGCGTGTACCGACTCTATCGAGAGGAAGGTTTGTCGCTGCGCCTGAAGCGCCCACGGCGCAACAAGGCAGCCAAGCTGCGCCAGCCCAAACAACTGGCGCACGCAATCAATGAGATCTGGAGCATGGATTTTGTGGCCGACGAGATTTTTGATGGACGCAGGATGCGCATGCTCACCATGGTCGACTGCTACACGCGCGAGTGCTTGGCAATCGATGTCGGGCAAAGTCTGAAAGGAGATGACGTCGTGAACTCACTTAACCGCATCATCTGGGAGCGAGGCATTCCAAAAACCATCAAAACGGACAACGGAAGCGAGTTCATCTCCAAGGTCTTGGACAAGTGGGCCTACGAACATGGCGTTGAACTTGATTTCAGCCGACCGGGTAAGCCGACTGATAACGCATGGGTCGAGAGTTTCAACGGCCGACTGCGCCAGGAGTGTCTGAACGCACATTGGTTCATGTCGCTGGCCGATGCACAGGTGAAGATTGAAGCTTGGCGACGGGATTACAACGAGAGTCGTCCCCACTCTGCGCTAAACTGGCTCACACCAGCCGAATTCGCCCGCCAATGCGCCCTGCAGGGTGCATTGGCGATTCCCAAGAAGCCGGGATTTTCTATTTCCGAGCGGTACTAGAACTGGGACAGGGTCAGAAATACCCTCGGGCCCAAAAGTGCTGGCCCACGAAGTTCCTCTTTTTCTCCCCG
>CAZZLB010000847.1:0-1348 GCA_964654655.1 uncultured Rhodoferax sp.
ATCTTCTATCGCCTCCCTCAAGCCATCGCCCTGCCGCTAGTGCTGTCGGCCTGTGCCATCACCTTGCCCGAAACGCAGGTCGATTCCCAGGCAGCACCACAGTGGCAGGCAGCGCTGCCGCACCAGGGCGCCGTCGGATCCCTCAGCAAATGGTGGCAGGAACAGGGCGATGCGGAACTGCCCAAACTGATCGAGGCCGCACAGGCAGCGGCGCCCTCGGTGGCGCAGGCGCTCTCGCGCATTGAAGCGGCTCGCGCCTTGCAGGCCGCCACCACAGCAGTCCTGCTCCCCAATGTCAACGCCGCCATTGCCGGCACGCGCTCTGTGACCCAGCCGGGCGTGCCGCTGGCCAACAGCGCGCAGGCGGGTCTGCAGGCAAGCTGGGAGCTTGATATGGTGGGTGCCAACCGGGCCGCCAGTCGTGCAGCTCAAGCGCAGGTCGAGGGTGCACAGGCGCAGTGGCATGACGCGCGCGTGTCGGTAGCGGCCGAAGTGGCCAATCTGTATTTCGGCTCGCACGCCTGCCAGGCACTGCTGGAACTGGCACAGCAGGACACTGCCTCGCGCGCCGAGACGGCCCGGCTCTCCGACGCCATGGCCCAGGCCGGCTTGATGCCGGCCTCTGGCGCTGCGCTGGCGCATGCCGGCGCGGCAGAGAGTCGCAGCCGGGCAACGCAACAGGGCGCGCAGTGCGATCTGACAGTCAAGGCGCTGGTGGCCCTGACCGCGCTGTCTGAAGCTGACTTGCGGCAGCGAATGGCACGCTCGCGCGCTGCACCGGCGCAACCAAAGTCGCTGGCGGTCACGGCCGTTCCTGCGCAGACCATCACGCAGCGCCCCGATGTCTTTGCGGCTGAACGCGCGCTGGTGGGTTCCAGCGTTGAAGTGGGCGTGGCCAAGGCGCAGCGTTATCCAAGCTTGAACCTGAGTGGCTCCATTGGCCGCTTGCGCTACGGCAGCGAAGGTGCCACAACCAGCCTGAACACCTGGTCTTTCGGTCCGCTGGTCCTGAGTCTGCCGGTGTTTGACGGCGGCCAGCGCGCCGCCAACGTGACGGCCGCGCAGGCGCGCTACGGCGAGGCCGTGACAACGTACCGTGCAGTGGTGCGCCAGGCCGTGCGCGAGGTGGAGGAAGCGCTGGTCAACCTGCAGGCGACCGAGGCACGCCGCGATGATGCCAGCGTATCCGCACGCGGCTACGTGCAGCTGCTCTCGGCCACGCAGGCACGCCATGCGCAAGGGCTGGCCAGCGTGATGGAACTCGAAGATGCGCGCCGCATGGCGCTGGCGTCGGAATCGACGCAACTGGCGCTGCAACTCGAACGCAATCGCGCCTGGGTGGCGCTGT
>CAZZLB010000848.1:0-1343 GCA_964654655.1 uncultured Rhodoferax sp.
ACGGTCGTGGACGTCCCGCCGGCTGTCAGCCCAGCTGCACCGCCGATGCCACCGGCACCTGTTGATACCGGGCCAACACGACAAACCCGCGGTTTTTCAACAGAATGTGGTCATGAATGTTGTGAAAGAAGCGAAACGGCTGCGGCGGCAAGCCGTGTCGGTTTCGCGTCTTGCAGTGCAAGTCATAAAACGTCCGCATTGCATCCATGCTTTGCGAGAACTCGATGTTGACGCCGCCTTTCTCCGCTTTGCGGATCGCCCGCCGCACGGCGCTCTCCACTTTGGCAAACATCGCATCTTCGCCGCCAGCCAGCATCAACCGATGGCCATAGAACGCCGTCGAAACCGATGCGCCAGCGAAGAATTCCTTTCCGCCTCTGCATTCCAGATAGTTCCAATCCCGCTCCTTGGCATACTCCATCACTTTCTGAAAGACGCCGGCCAGCGCGCCGGGATCGGAACAGAGCGGCTCGCAATCATCCGTGAACGGCAGCGAGACGCCGCGCTTGCCCGTCAACCAGCTATCCACCTCCATCAGCGGCAACAACGCGCGAAGTCGGCCTGATTCGCGGAGCGCAAAGTAAACCGGTATGTAACCGTAGCTGGATTGCAGGACTGCGGCCCAAGCGGCCGTGTGGAAGATCGAGGAAGCCGGGTAAGATTCCAGCGCCGCATCCCAGCCGGACTCCTCCAACGGGTTGACCCGCTGGAGGCCGCCGCTGTCGGTAAGAGTTCCGCCCGGTGAAGACATTGTGGCGCGCCACTGGGTTCAACGAACATCGCCCGGACGATCCCCTCGCTTGGGAAGCATCTTGATGACACGGGCAGGGTTTCCCGCCACGACCGCGCCGGCCGCCACGTCTTTGGTCACCACACTGCCGGCGCCCACGACGGCGCCTTCGCCCACGGTGACTCCGCAAAGCAAGGTCGCGCTGGAGCCGATGGACGCACCGCGTTTGACCAGCGTCCGGACAACCTTCCAGTCCGCCTCGGTTTGCAACTGCCCTCCCGTGGCGGTGGCCCGCGGGTAACGGTCGTTAATGAAGGTGACGTTGTGTCCAATGAAAACCTCGTCTTCCACCGTCACACCTTCGCAAATAAAAGTGTGGCTGGAAATCTTGCAGCGGTTGCCAATCTTGGCACCTTTCTGGATTTCCACAAAGGTCCCGATCTTCACGTCGTCGCCGATCTCACAGCCGTAAAGATTGGCGAACCCGAAAAGCCGGACGTTCTTGCCCATCTTCACGTCCGGCGTGATGCGCAGAAAGTTCTGTTCTGTTGAATTCATAAGCTGCAAGCGTCTCTCTTTACAAGTTGTGTCAAACGCGCCATCGGCTGTGCGC
>CAZZLB010000849.1:0-1335 GCA_964654655.1 uncultured Rhodoferax sp.
GGGCAGGTACCCAGTTGGGACGGATGAAGGTCAGCAACACGACGTAACCAACATACATGCCCGTTAGAGCAAAGCCGGGGATGAAAGCACCCTTGTACATCTCACCGACGCTGCGACCTAGTTGGTCGGCCAGAATGATCAGCACCAGTGAGGGTGGAATGATTTGCGCCAGGGTGCCTGAGGCGGCAATCACACCCGATGCCACGCGCCGGTCGTAGCCATAGCGCAGCATGATGGGCAGAGAGATCAGACCCATGGAGATCACCGAAGCGGCCACCACGCCAGTGGTCGCGGCCAGCAGGGCGCCGACAAAAATCACCGCAAACGCCAGGCCGCCACGCAGCGGGCCAAACAACTGGCCGATCGTGTCAAGCAAATCCTCGGCCATGCCGCTGCGCTCCAGGATCAGGCCCATCAGCGTGAAAAACGGAATGGCCAGCAGTGTGTCGTTCTTCATGATGCCGAAGATGCGCAGTGGCAGGGCCTGCAGCAGTGCTTCGGGCAGGATGCCGAGTTCGACGCCGATAAAGCCGAAGAACAGGCCGCATGCGCCCAGACTGAAGGCCACCGGAAAACCGAGCAGCAGGAAAACAATGAGACCCCCGAACATGATGGGGGCGATGTTGCTGATTAAGAATTGCATCTGTTTCTCCAGATCATGCGGCGTTGGCTTTGGCAGCTTTTTCTTCTGCCAGCTTTTGAATGGCCTCGGCCAGTTCTTCTTCAGCCGTCTTCTCTATCTTCTTGAGTGTCGGATCTTCAATCAGGCCTTGCAGAAAAGCGATTCGCTTGATCAACTCGGAGATACCCTGCAGCAGGAGCAGAAAGAACCCCAGCGGCATCATGGCGTAGACCGGCCACAGAATCAGCCCGCCGGCATTGGACGATACTTCACCAGAGTTGTAACCCTTGAGAAAAAACGGAATACTGAACCACAAAATGGCAGCGCAAAACGGCAACAGGAAGAAGATGAATCCCAGCACATCAATCCAGATCTGGGTACGTTTGGACCAGTGGCTGTAGATGACGTCGATCTTGACGTGTTCGCCATTCAGCAGGGTGTAGGCCGCAGCGAGCAAAAAAGACGCTGCAAACAGATACCACTGCACCTCGAGATAAGCGTTGGAGCTGGTGTTGAACGCCTTGCGCACCGCAGCGTTGACGGCGCTGATGACGGTGGAGGCCAGAATCAACCAGATCAGGTGCTTGCCAATCTGACTGTTGAGCCAGTCGACAGCCTTTGAAACTTTCAGAAGCGCGTGCATTGTGTCTCCGGAGTTAGAAAACTGCAGGCGCCTATTTTAGGGGGCTTGGCGGTCCAATTCCTCCAGCTCC
>CAZZLB010000850.1:0-1335 GCA_964654655.1 uncultured Rhodoferax sp.
CCGCCAGGACCGGGTGAGTCCTGGCGGCCAGTGGACCGGCGCAATGCCGGGTAAAAACGGTGGAAGGCGACGCTACTGCTTCGGCTTGAGCCCGAGGATCTCGGCGATCAAGCCGGGGATCACGTGCTTCTGGAGTGTCTCTTCGGGTGGCGGCCGGTGGCTACAGCCAGCCTTCATCAAGGCGGTATTGTATTCCTCGCGGGAGGATCCAGCGATGATCGGGCCGGTGAAACCGAGTTCCCGCATCTCGATCACCAAGCCCTCGGTGTTCAAAGTGCGGTTATTGAGAAGGTCACCGTCCATGACCACGATCTTGATCTCGCCACCACCACTGAGGCTAGCCACGAGCAAAGTCTCGGCGACCTCCGCCGATGGGGCCGCCATCACCCTGACGACTTCATTGCCGCATCTCGCGTCGAGCCGGTTCTGGCACAGCTTGGCGAACGCAGCCTCGTCGTCCACGTACAGAACCACCGGGATATTGTCCACGGTGACCACCTCCTAGTTAGTATTGCCTTTAGCTTACGCTTAAGACTTGCTGAGAATAACATTTTTACACCAATTTGTCAATGTTTTTTGCTCTTGTCTCCACCGATTGAACACTCTAATATTTGGTGGTACGATCAATTCGTCTGCATACTACTCGCAGACGTTTTCGTGTTTAGGTATAACAAAAAGGACCAAAATGGAAATGATTGACGGCAAACGCCCGTGCGGTTTGCGAACATGGATCGAGATCAATACCAAAGCGCTAGAGAAAAATTACACAGAATTTCGCAAAGTTGCGGGCAATGAATGCAAGATAATGGCGGTGGTCAAGTCGAACGCATATGGTCATTGTATGGCGGACTATGCCAGTGCGATGGACAGATTTGGCGCTGACTGGTTTGGTGTCGATTCGGTCGTCGAAGCTAAGAAATTGCGCGACATTGGTCTCGTCAAGCCAATTTTGGTCCTTGGCTACACCTTGCCAGAGCATTTTGAAAATGCGGCGGATCAAGAGATCAGTTTGACCATCTCCAGCTTCGAAAGTCTGGACGAAATTGCCCAAACAGATTTTGCCAAAAAGCTGAAAATCCATCTCAAAATTGATACCGGTATGCATCGCCAGGGATTTTGCCTCGAGGATTTACCGAAGGTGATCTCGAGAATCAGAAAAGCCAAAATGATCGAGCTTGAGGGTGTCTACACCCACTTTGCCGCGGCTAAGAATCCAGCGCTTCCGATGGAAAATGCGAAACAGCTAAAATTGTACAATGAGGTGATCAAGATGATCGAGTTGGCTGGTTTCACCCCAATTCGTCATACCGCATCGAGTGGTGGTTTGCTCGTCTC
>CAZZLB010000851.1:0-1334 GCA_964654655.1 uncultured Rhodoferax sp.
ACCGACGTGATTCCGACTTCCGAATTTGCCCGCAATGCCGACTGGAGCGTGGACGCCGATGCGATGCTGAAGAACATCAGAAGTGTCTGCGGCGAGCAGTTTTTTGCCGCCAACGGCATCGAGATTGCACGCGCCCTGATGGGTGACAGCGTTGCCTCCAATATGTTCATGCTCGGCGCTGCCTGGCAGCGTGGCTGGGTGCCGGTTTCCCTGGAAGCGCTGAACAAGGCGATCGAGCTCAACGCCGTGCAGATCGAATTCAACAAAGCCGCCTTCCTCTGGGGCCGGCGCGCCGCCACCGATCTGGCAGCGGTGCAGAAGGTGGCAACGCCTGCGAACGTCGTCAAGTTTGTGCCGCGCAGCAACGAGTCGCTCTCCGAGTTGATGCAGCGCCATCAAACCTTTCTGACCGAGTACGACAGCGCTGCCTACGCCACGCGCTACCGCACGCTGGTCGAGCGGGTTGCCAAGGTGGACCTGCAAATCGGCGCCAATGAACGTCTTGCCAGGGCCGTGGCGCAGAGCTACTTCAAGCTGCTGGCGACCAAGAATGAATGGGAAGTGGCGCGCTTGTACACCTCAGACGCCTTCCGCCAGCAGCTCGAAAGCACCTTTGAAGGCGACTACCGGTTGCATTTCCACTTCGGTGCATGGCCATTCGGCAAGGTGGACAAGGACACGGGTAAGGTGAAGAAGGCCGAACTCGGTCCCTGGGTCATGACGGCCTTCAAGGCGATGAATGCGCTGCGCGGTTTGCGTGGCAGCTGGCTCGACCCGTTTCGCAACAGCGCTGAGCGACAGCTCGACGCTCGCCTGCTGGCCGAGTACGAGCAGGAGATCAACACGCTGCTCAGTGCCCCTCAGGCACAGTCACTTGACACCCTGGTGGCCTTGGCTGCCCTGCCGCAGAAGATTCGTGGCTATGGTCATGTGCGGGAAACGTCAGCCGCTGCGGTGGCAAAGGAGCGCGCGGGCCTGCTGGCTTCAGTTGTCGTAGCCAAAGTTGCGTGAAGTGCGGTGGAGCACCTCCTGATGTGACTTGACGCTGTCAGGGAACGATCTCTATCGACGCCATATCCTGGGTCAGCAGTGCATCTTCAATGAGGGCTCGGTTATCAAGCAGTGTTTTCAATGTCGCGGCTCGGGATTGATTGAGCGTCTTGAGCCTGATCACCTTGGGTGGTTGTCCCCAGACCAGCGAGAGTTCCTGAAAATCCGCGTCACGAGAGACGATGACATAGCTCTCATCTCTGGCTCTTTGCCACACAGCCTGGTCGGTTGCTGAGGCCATGCCAATCAACACCACTTGGCTGCTGTCTGGGTACTCATGCTGC
>CAZZLB010000852.1:0-1332 GCA_964654655.1 uncultured Rhodoferax sp.
CGCGGCATTCTGGAGTAGTTCGGCAGGCGCGCAAAACATAAGGGGGATTTATCATGACCAACACAAACGCAACAATCAGCAGAATACTGACCGACACAACCACGTACGAATCGACCATCTCGACTTCGTCCTACGCCGTCGCCCACTACCACCTTGATCAGGCACTGACCAGCGCCACCACTATCAATGTCAGCATGAGTGGTAGCGGCGGCGCGACTGCGGCTGACTTCGGAGTCAATGCCTTTCAATACCAGATGGGCACATATGACCCTAATGGCCTTTGGACGACAACTTCCAGCAATGGCCCGATTACCTTGAACGCCGGGTATACCGACTTCCACCTGCGCGTCTTGGTTGCGAACGATAGCCTCGCCGAAACAGGAGAGGGTGTGACTTTTGTCGTGGCGCAGACCGCTGCCACCGTCGGCATCATCAATAGCTGGTACGTGCCAGCCCAAGTGGACATATTTGACCCGCGAGGCCAAGGCGCCTCCGCGTTTGAACGTACGATCACAGCAACTGGGGCAGTCGCCGGAGTCGAAGGCACCGGCACGGTGACACCAGCGATCGCCACTTACCACATTTCCGGGGGCGGAACAGCGGACTACGCAAACACCGAAGTGAAGGTGAGTATCACCCCAGGCCTGGGTGGTTCCACCACGGCTGACTACGGTAACTTTGCTTATCGCATGGGCACGAGTGGCACCTGGATTCCTGCAACCAATAATGGGTTGATTACGATCGACAGTACCGCGACGGACTTCCAGTTGTCTGCCCAGGTCGAGCCAGACAGCTTGGCAGAATCCGGCGAACAACTTCTGTTTACGGTGTCCCAGACCACCAACAGTGTTGGCCTGGTCAATAGCTGGGCTGTACAAAACACTGTCGATCTCCAGGATCCCCCAACCAGCGGCGTTAATGTACATTCCCGCACCATCACGGCAAATAACACGGTAACAGGTGTTGAAGGCGGCACGCCCGCAGGGGCAAACTACCTCATCAGCTACGGCGTGACAGGGGGTGGCTACGCGGCGGACGTAGTCAAAGTGGGCATTCTGAGCGGCTTGGGTGGTTCCAGCACGGCGGACTACTCAAACCTTTCTTACAGCTTCGACGGCACAAACTTTACGACCGTGTCCAACGGTCAGATCACCATTCCTGCTAGCGCGGTAACAAACCTCTCCCTGCAAGCCGACGTCACGCCTGACCAGATTGCAGAAGCCGCTGAGCAGTTGATCTTCACTGTATCCCAGACGACGACCGGTCCATCGCTCACCGACAGCTGGTGGGTGCCAAGTACCGTCAATCTGCTGGATGCAAGCGGCACGGGTG
>CAZZLB010000853.1:0-1331 GCA_964654655.1 uncultured Rhodoferax sp.
TCACCGCCGCGACTACTACGTGGCGCACGACAAACCCAAGCGGTTGTTTATCCGCCAACTGACCCGGAATGCCTGCCGCAGCCTGCAAGCGGAGCATCTCAAACCGTCCTTGGCCGGGGTGGAGAAAAAGGCCGGTGCCCGCTGTTATCATAAATGTGGGGAGTTGCGCGCCCTGACCGAACACTTCAAGACGCTGCCCGAATATCGCGGCCGGGTCGAATCCTATCCGATCTGGACGTTGGTGGCGCTGATGCTCCTGGCGATGCTGTGCGATGCCCCGCGCGGGCAAAAGGACCTCGCCAAGCTGGCCCGGCGGCTGACCCAGCACCAGCGCCGCGCTTTGGGGATTCGGCCCAACGGGCAAGGCTACTTTCCCGCCCCCAGCCAATCCACCTTCTCCCGTTTGCTAGCCGGGTTGGATGCTCGCCGGCTCAATCAGGTCCTGTTGGATATCCAAACGCAAGTGCGCGGCCAACCCCCACCCGACGAACTCATCGTGGTCGATGGCAAAGAACCCTGCCACGGCCCCGGTGACGCCATCCTGAGTGCCGTCACTGCCCTCAGCCAGTTCTACCTGGGCAGCGCGTTGGTGGACATCAAGACCAACGAAAGCCCGGTGGCGCGAGAACTCTTCGGCGAGTTGGATTTGACGGGACGGTGGGTGGCCTTGGACGCGCTCCACACCCAGGACCAAACCGCCCGCCAGTTGGTGCTGGAGCAGGGGGCGCACTACCTGCTGACCGTAAAGAACAACCAGCCCACCCTGCGCCAAAACATCGCCCAAGTCGTTCCCGTGCCCCCCACGGGTTTTTCCCCCTCTGGAGGCGACGCCCTCGCAGGCTCGCACCGTGGAGAAGAATAAGGGCGTGCGCGAGAGCCGCACGCTGGTCAGCCGGCCCGTCGCCGCCGAAGACATCGGATTCCCTTTCGCCGCCCAAGCCGCCCTCTTGACCCGGCAGCATATCGGCCGCAAGAATGAAACCGTCGGCCTCATCACCGACCTGATCCCCGAACAACTCCTGGCGGCCCAATGGCTCAAAGCCAACCGCCAAGGTTGGGGCATCGAAAACGGCACCCATCAGCGCTTGGATGTATCCCTCAATGATGATCGCTGCCGGGTCCGCAGCACCAATGGGTTATGGATCCTGGGCATGGTGCGCCGCTTGGTCATCAGCCTCTTCATGCACTGGCGCTCCCATCACCCAAAGCCTCAGCATCAATCCCTGACCGATTTCCAATCCGCTATGGGCGAAGACAACCTGACCAAGGCAATGGCATTTGTTACCCACCAACACCCCAAACTGTGAAAACCCCTTCATGCATACGCGCTG
>CAZZLB010000854.1:0-1325 GCA_964654655.1 uncultured Rhodoferax sp.
TCATTTCTTGTTTCTCCTTGTCAGTTCTTCTTTGAGTGCTGCTATCACTTCGAATAGTCGGTCTTGATCACCAACACCGACAAACATTCTTTCCAAGAACGCTATTGCGTCTTGAATATCTTTCTTCGTCATTTCAACCTCCGTTGGTAGGACAAGAACCTTACTCTGCGTCTCCCTAGTAACGCAAAGTAAGGTTCAAGTCTTGGGTTTATCGCCTACCAGCGGTCGTCTGTGGCAACCTTCTCAACCTTGGCTGCGAACAGCTTTGGTGCGTTGAAGCCTGCCTTCTTCTCTCCGTCGCCTGAGTATTTGACCGAGATTCGATTGCCGGTCAACTCGGTGACGGATGCCTGCTTCGCTGCTTCGCGGATCGCGGTGATCATCGCACCACGCGCCCACAAGTTAGCGTCGCCTTCTTTTTCTGTCTTGAGTGTGATGACATACACGAAGCGTGGATCACCGTTCGGCCATGTCTTGGCGACACCTGCCGGATCTCGGTCTTCCAGTTTCTTGACATCTGTGACGATGCCTGAATGTACATCACCGATCTTCTCGAACTTCAAACTTGGCAGTTTGGGTCCGCCTCCTGCGAGGAGATCTTGTTCATCTGACATTACTTACCTACCTTTTCTTTGCTTGGGAATCCGAAGGAATCCGTTGATGTGTTCCACACGATGTCTTGGTCATCCCAACGGATAGCGCGACACATAACAGCGAACTGTTCTGCGCATGCTGCGTCAAGATGCCCGATGGCACCGCCTGCCGTTTTGAATAACACACCCTGAATCGAGTGGCAGAGACTCGTGATCAGGAGTTCGTCACAGTTATCGGACATGATGAGGTCAACTAACCCTCGTCCTATCTGGTATCTGCGATGCGATTTGAGTTGATCTAGTGAGATCGAGTGACCGTATTCGGTGCATTCGGTCGCAATCTTCTTGAGCATTGCGCGCTGGTGCGGTCGTAAAGAATCAAAGTCTGATTGCAGTTGCAACACGCAGGTTCGGTCGACGCCGGTGTCGTATGTTCGGCCTTCGAATGTGTCGGTCATTTCTTTGCCTTCTTGCGACCAACCTTTGCGGCTGGATCTGTTTCAAAGAACTGCACATTGTGTTCCGCTTCGAGCAGACCGACGATGCGGATGAGTAGGTCTATTTGTTCGTTGTCGGCTTCACCAAGTTTCGGCACATCAACAGGCCAGAGTGAACGCAACATCTTCTGTGCCTTCTCTGGTAGGTGTTTGATTCGTGCGGTCATCCAGTCGCGACGCTTGTCAAGACCTGTGTCAAGTTTGACGATCTTGCCTTCTTCGAAGCGTTCGTTGA
>CAZZLB010000855.1:0-1324 GCA_964654655.1 uncultured Rhodoferax sp.
CCGCAGCGATCGCCGCGCCGAGGATCACGAACGGCGCGGACATCAACGCCAGCGACCCAGCGACCGCGCCGAGTAGGAGCTTCAAACCCTTCATGAGCGACGAGCTGGCCGTTGCGTGCTTGTTGAAGCTCTCCATCGCCTCGTTTGCGCTGTCCATCGCCTTGACCAGCGGAGCGATCGAGATCTGGAATCGCAGCATCGCGTTTTCCGCGCGCAGGAAGCCGAGACGAATCTCTCGCACCAGCTTTGACGCAACCATGAAGATCGCATCAAACGCGGTCGTGACGTTGCCCTTGGTTCGCCCCGCCTGACCGTCGAACGCGCCGAGCAGCCGCACGAGCTGCTCGGAAAACGCCTTGAATCCTCGCGTCTCGGTGATGCCGCTGAATAGCTTCGCCGCGCTGTCCCGCATCTTCGTCGATACCATCGTCCACGTGGACATCATGTCGCGCATCGGGCCCGCGCCCTTGCGAATGAGCGCATCCTGAATCGCGTTGCCGATCTTGTTGAGCTGCACGCCGCTCGCCGCCATCATCTTGAGCTGACGGACGCCGATGCCCATCTTCGCCGCGACCTCCTCGGCGCTGATCCCGGTGCCCTCCAGCGTGGTCGCAATGTCTCCGATGCCCTGGCGCAGTTTGATCGCCTTGCTGATCTCGACGACGAGGCCGGCGATCTTCTCGCCCGTCTTCCCCGACTCGTCGCCCATGAGCGCGTTGGCCGCCGCTGCGGCTTTGGTCGCTTGCATGAGTCGCGGGATGTCGGTCACACCGCCCTGCATCATCGTTTTGTTCAGCTCGGCCATCTGCGCGCGCGACATCGGCAGCACCTTGCCGAGTTCGTCGAACATGGCGGCCATCTGCTTGCCGCTCGTCGTGCCACGGCCAAGCGCCGTGAACGTGTTTTCGAGCGCGCGCTGCTGCTGGGCGAGGTCTGCGACGGTGGCGATGGCCTTGCCCACGCCGACGACGAATGCGGCCACGGCCGCCACAGCCGCCGCAACGGCCGCCGCCGTCGCGAGGGCCGCCGAGCCTACGGCCTTGATCGACGAGGTCATCGTCGCCGATTGCGCGGCGGCTTTCGGCAGTCGCACGCCGCCGAGCTGCTCGACCTGCGCGCTCAGCTTGCCGTAGCTTTCGGCGGCCTTGTTAAAGGCCTTTTCGTTGCCTAGCGCGTTGGCCTTGATCATCTGCGTTTGCAGCGACCTGAGCTGGCGCGTAAGGACGTCCACCTGATGCGCCGCCGAGCCGGCCGGGGCGGTGACGCCGTCCGAGAGCTTGACCTCGAATTCAATCGCCATGGTCTGTCTCCCAGATCGCCACCG
>CAZZLB010000856.1:0-1317 GCA_964654655.1 uncultured Rhodoferax sp.
AGGCCGAAGATCATGCACGCCGCGATCATGTGCAGGTCTTCACCGTTGGTGTAGGCGGCGATCATGCTCGGGTCGCCAGAGATGGCCGCCAGGATGCGCAGCTCGATCTGGCTGTAGTCGGCACTCGCAATCACGCAGCCGGGCGGCGCCACAAAAGCCTCGCGCACGCGACGCCCCTCGGCCGTGCGGATCGGAATGTTTTGCAGGTTCGGGTCGTTGCTCGACAGGCGCCCGGTCACCGCCACCGCCTGTGCGTAATGGGTGTGCACACGGCCGGTGCGGGGGTGCGCCAGTTGTGCCAACTTGTCGGTGTAAGTGCCCTTGAGTTTGGCCAGTCCGCGGTGCTCCAGAATCTTGGCGGGTAGCGGAAAGTCCTCGGCCAGCTTTTCCAGCACCTCTTCATCCGTGCTGGGCGCACCGGTGGCGGTCTTCTTCACCACTGGCAGTCCAAGCTTCGTAAAGAAGATGTCGCCAATCTGCTTCGGACTGCCCAGGTTGAAGGGCTGCCCCGCCAGTTCGTGCGCCTCCTGCTCCAGTTGCACGATGCGCAGACCCAGTTCATGGCTTTGCGCCGCCAGCGTTGGCGCGTCAATCAGCACGCCATTGCGCTCGATGCGGTACAGCGCCTCACTGCTGGCAATTTCAAGTTCGTAAATAAGGCGCAGTTTGGCGTCAGCCTGCAATTGCGGCCACAGTGCCATATGCAGATCCAGCGTCATATCGGAGTCCTCGCAGGAGTACTCTGCCGCCCTGGCAATCTCGACCTGATCGAAGGAGATCTGGTTCACACCCTTGCCGCACAGATCTTCAAAGCTGATGCCGCTGCGCCCCAGATGACGCTCGGCCAGGCTGGCCAGCCCGTGCGGCTTGTGCACTTCCAGCACATAACTCTGCAGCATGGTGTCGTGTGCATAGCCTTGCACCTCGATACCGTGATTGGCAAAGACGTGGCGGTCGTACTTGATGTGCTGGCCCAGTTTCTTCCTGCCGCCATCCTGTAGCCAGGGCTTGAGCCGCATCAATACTTCGTCACGCGGCAACTGCACCGGCGCGCCGGAATAACTGTGTGCCAAGGGGATGTAGGCCGCCTCGCCGGGCTTGACGCTCAGGCTGATGCCAACAATTTCGGCGTGCATTTCGTCCAGCGAGTTGGTTTCAGTATCGACCGCTACCAGTTCGGCAACTTCCACCATGGCGAGCCAGCGCCCCAAGGCATCCCAGCTCAGGATGGTCTCGTAGGCCACCGTGGTCACGCTGGACTTGACCGCGATGGTGGCTTCGACAGGTGCATCGAACAGATCCGGTTCACTCCGGGGC
>CAZZLB010000857.1:0-1316 GCA_964654655.1 uncultured Rhodoferax sp.
GATCCTCGTGCCCATCATCGTCCACGCGCTGTTCAACACCGCCAACCTCATCGTCTTGTTGTTTGCGCCCCAACCTTGAAAACGACGCTCCGCCAACTTGGTGAGCGCGGCTTGATCGCGCTGTTGAAGCGGCGGCTTCCGCGCGGGCGCGACGTGTGCGTCGGCATCGGCGACGACTGCGCCGTGATGCAAATCGGACGCAGCGACGGCGGACCGCTGCTCCTGCTGAAAACCGACGCCGTCGTCGAAGGTGTTCACTTTGACCGCCACGCCACTCCTTTCCAAATCGGCTGGAAGGCGATGGCGCGACCGCTGAGCGACTTTGCGGCGATGGCCGGTTGGCCGCGCTGGGCGCTCGTCACTGCGGCGTTGTGCGAAGAGATGCCAGTGCGGTTCGTCCGGGAGGTTTATCGTGGCTTGGCGGCGGCGGCGAAGAAGTTCGACGTCACGATCGTTGGCGGCGAGACCGTGCGGACGCCGGACCGGTTTTGGTTGAACGTCGCGCTGGCCGGCGAGGTGACACCGCAAGCGATGAAGCTGCGCTCCGGCGCACGTGCCGGCGACGCCATCTTCGTCACTGGCGCGCTCGGCGGCTCCATCGCCGGCAAACACCTGCGATTCACGCCGCGCATCGCCGAGGCGCAATGGCTGGCGAAGTTCTCTGTAGCGGCGGTCTATGACTGCCGAAACCTGGCGCGGAAGAGAACCGGCGGTCACAGACCGCCGCTACGGGTCCACGCGATGATTGACCTCAGCGACGGTCTTGCACGAGACCTCGGCCACATTTGCCGCGAGAGCGGCGTCGGCGCGCGGTTGATGGCGTCGGCAATTCCGATCGCGCCCGCCGCCGCCGGCTCGCTGCCGCGCGCGCTCGGCGATGGCGAAGATCACGAACTGCTCTTCACCGCGCCCGCCGCCGCGGCTCTGCGGTTGCAGATCGCGTGGCGCCGCAAGTTTCCGCGGCTACCGTTGACGCAGATCGGCGTCGTCGTGCGTGGTCGCGATATCGTGCTCGCCGATGGACAGGGAAATACCCGGGCGCTCGGCGAAGCTGGCTACGATCATTTCCAGAAACGGCGGAAACGAAACGCAGAGGCACAGAGGACGCGGAGGAACGCGGAGACTTTGCGCTTCTCCGCGTCCTCTGCGCCTCTGCGTTGAATCTCCATCAAGCTCCATGAATGCCACGCCGGCCTCCACCCATCTCATGTGCAGCGTCGAAGAGACCATCGCGCTTGGTGAACGGCTGGCCGCCGGCTGGCCGGACGGCACGGTCGTCGCGCTGCGTCGGCGCTCGTCCTGACCGGGGCGCCGCG
>CAZZLB010000858.1:0-1307 GCA_964654655.1 uncultured Rhodoferax sp.
TTGAATACGCGAGACGCTTGGCCGGTCCTCTCATGCTCCTGTTTCGCCTCGGCCAATTCCTGCGAAATCTCGGCAATAAGGCGGTCATTCTTGGCCAAACCCAACACATAATCGACGCCATTTTCTTCACACCAAGCCATGATCGGTTCGCGGCAGAATCCCGAGTCGCCGCGCACCACGATCTGCACCTCCGGCCACCGAGCGCGAATCTGGACTGCGATGCGCTGGATTTCCTTCAGCGAGCCCGCGGCGCCATCAATGTTCGAAGGACGCAGACGCGCGCAAAGCAAGTGCTCGCCACAGAAGATATAGAGCGGCAAATAACAGTAGTTCTTGTAGTAGCCATGAAAGAAGCGACCCGATTGATGCCCATGGAGAGGATCGTCGGTCGCGTCCAGATCCAAGACAATCCGCGTTGGCGGCTGGTCATGCGCTTGCAAGAACACGTCAACAAAATACTGCTGGATGTCCTGGCGGTTCGCCACGATCTTCTTGTAGCGACTCTTCACGCCGGCTCGAACAGGCGTCAACTCCAAACGGTTCAGCGTGCTCTTGCCGGCCAACGCCTTCCCCCGATCCGTAACCGACAAGCGATCCTGTCCCAGAGGATCCTCCTTTCCCACCAGGACTGCCAGCAACGGATCGTAGCGCAGTTGGTCGTGATCATTGAGGTCTTCATAGCCCAACGCCAGGGCGTAGATCCGCTGCCTCAACAACTCCGGAACCGAGTGTTCGATCTTCTCCGGATTGCGGTAATCCGTGAAGCACCTGGCGAACTGCTCAATGATCCCGGTGGCCGCCTCAGTCTCTCGCAGCAGCAATCCGCCAGCGTCCGACGTGATCTGGCCCCCATCAAACTTCGCGACAACTTCTCGCGTTCCCAGGGGCTGAAAAGTCAGGGCCGTTTGGCTACACTCTGTTCCCATGAGGCTGCCTCCGTGCGAATGGCGGAATTTGTTTTGCTCAACCGTCTTACGCACGAAAAGGCAGCCTTGTTCTTTCTCCCCAGTGAGAAATGCGGGTTAGGTGCGATTCCTTTGTGTTGCCGCTGGCCAAGCGAGACAACCTGATGAGCCAGATCAACGTTACTCAGGTCGAGCGACTTGGTCCGACGGTCGTCGTTACCCCCCCTGTCGTCAGCAAGTTCTGGTACCGCGAGATGTACCGGATTGGTCTACGCGTTCTCCGCGTCGCCGGGTTCTTTGGCGTTCGACTCGGACTGCGGAATTTCGGGTGGCAGCCAGGTGTTCAAGACCTCGATCAAATCGCGCGGGGATAAAGGTTTGCTGAGGTAGCCATTCATGCCG
>CAZZLB010000859.1:0-1307 GCA_964654655.1 uncultured Rhodoferax sp.
TATCGTTCCACGTCGTGCTGCGCAGCCCGCGCGACGTGACCTTGCTGCGCGAGCCGCCGTGGTGGACACCGGAGCGCATCCTGTGGGGAATGGGTCTGCTGGCGGCGGCGGTCTTCGTGGTGCTGGTCTGGGTGGCGGTGTTGAGGCGGCAGGTGACGGCGCAGACGCGCGTTATTCAGGAAAAGGTCCAGCACGAGGTCCTCATGGAAGAACGCTCCCGCATCGCGCGCGACCTGCACGACACGCTGGAGCAGCAGCTCGCGCTTATCGGCGTGCAAATTGATTCGTCGCTCGCGCGGCTCGCCGAGGCACCGTCGCTGGCGCGCAAGTCGCTCGAACTGGCGCTGGCCGTCGTGCGCCACACGCACGAGGAGGCGCGGCGGTCGGTTTGGGACCTGCGCTCGGTGGCGCTGGAGCAGGGAGGGGTGGCGGAGGCGTTGCGGCAACTGGCCGCTGCCGACGACGATGCGCAGCACAAAGTCCAGATCACCACCAGCGGCCAGCCACGGCGGCTGCCGGTGCTGGTGGAAACAAATCTGATGCGCGTCGCGCAGGAGGCGGTCACCAACGCCATCAAACACAGCGGCGCCTCTCGCATCGAGGTAAACCTGGATTACGGCCCGCGCGAAGTGACGTTGCGCGTGCGAGACAACGGCCGCGGCTTCGACCCCGAGAAAGTCATGCCGGCCACCAGCGGCCGGTTCGGCCTGATGGGCATGCGCGAGCGCGCGGAAAAAATGAACGCGGTGTTTGCATTATCGAGCCAGCCGGGGCAGGCTACGGAAATCACCGTCGCCGTGCCGCTGGCCAACAACGCGACGGAAAACGCAACGCCGACGCCATGAAGCTCGAACGCAAATTCCGCCTCCTGCTGGTGGACGACCACGCGGTCATCCGCATGGGACTGACCGGCTCGCTGAACCTCGAACCCGACCTAACGGTGATCGCGGAGGCTGGCAAAGGTGGCCAAGCCATCGAGCTGTATCGCAAACACAAACCCGACGTGGTGCTGATGGATTTCCGGCTGCCGGACATGACCGGCGTCGAGGCAACCAAGGCGATCTGCCGGGAGTTTCCTGACGCGCGCGTGCTCATGCTGACGGTGCATGAAGGTGAAGAGGATGTTTACCAGGCCATGCAGGCCGGCGCGCTGGGCTATGTCCAGAAGTCCATCGGCTGGCGCGAACTGCTCGCGGCCATCCGCGCCGTAGCCGCCGGCGAACGATACCTGCCGCCGGAGCTTGCCGCGCGGCTGAAGGAGCGCGAAGTCGGCCATCGAGGCGTTCACGTTCGGCGGTGCGACCTCG
>CAZZLB010000860.1:0-1306 GCA_964654655.1 uncultured Rhodoferax sp.
AATCTCTAAACGGAAAGGCTGGACGTGAACTATGAGTTCGATTTGTGGTTATGAACCCGGTGGCACACTGCGGGCGCAGGAGGTTTTAAGCTATGGCTATGACCGGGCGGGGAATCTGCATTACCGGACCAATAACGAATTGGCGCAGACGTTCACGGTGGACACCGTGAATCAGTTGAGCACCGTCACGCGCAATAGCACGATGACCGTGGCGGGGGCCACAACCATGCCGGCCACGCAAGTTTCCGTATCGGCCAATGGCGGGTCAGCCGTAACGGCGGCCCGATATGCAGATAATACCTATGCCAGGCCGGGCGTCAGTTTAGTGGATGGCACGAACACCTTCACGGCGGTGGCGCAGGACAGCAAGGGGCGTTACGACACCAACTCCATTACGCTTTATCTCCCGGCCAGCCAGAACTTCAATTATGATGCCAACGGGAATCTGACCAGCGATGGGCGGCGCTATTTCTTCTACGACAGCGACGACCAGTTGACCCAGGTGGTGGTGTCGAACGCCTGGATGACGGATTTCCAATACGACGGCCAGCGGCGCAAGCGGATCACGCGGGATTATGCCTGGCAAAGCAGCACCTGGATCAAGACCAATGAAGTGCGCTACGTCTATGACGGGATGCTGGTGATCCAGGAGCGGGATGCCAACAACATGCCGATCAAAACCTATACGCGCGGCTTGGACCTGAGCGGAACTTTTCAGGGCGCGGGCGGCATTGGCGGTTTGCTGGCCATGACGGATCATAAGGACATTTCGGCCCGGCATTATTACTACCACAGCGATGCCAATGGGAATGTGACGGCCTTGATCAACGAGCAGCAGGTGGTAATGGCCCGTTATGCCTATGATCCTTTTGGCAACCAGATTATGGCGGTTGGCCCGGTTTCAGGACTGAATCCATATCGGTTTTCCTCCAAGGAATGGCATCCCAACTCGGGTTTGTATTACTACGGTTACCGTTTTTACGAGCCGAATTTGCAGCGGTGGATGAATATAGATCCGCTGGGGGAGAGCGGCGGGATTAACCTTTATTCTATTTGTTTTGGGGATACTATTAATCGCAGTGATCCTTTTGGATTGGATATTAAGTTTTGTCCTGAAGCTAACCAAGATTTTCAAGATTGGATAAAAAGGTGTATTTGTGAACTGAAGAAATCAGCCAGAGGCAAAGAGCTTCTTGATATGGTTGAAGGCAAAAATGGTAAAGACGTTACGATTTGCCCGGGAGATTGGCCACGGACAGGGACTGATAGGAGTGGTAAAAGTAAGGCCATTATATCTATGAATCCT
>CAZZLB010000861.1:0-1302 GCA_964654655.1 uncultured Rhodoferax sp.
TCGAATGTTGGCAAGGTGCTTCGAAGGGAATTGCGGGTAGGAAAGTAATTGACCATGCGCTGCCTCCCTGAATTAGCCACATGAAGATCTGGAGTCCAATTACCCCAGAAAGGAAATTGGACGATGAAGAAGCGATTCAACGAGGAACAAATCATCGGGTTCCTGCGCGAGGCCGACGCGGGCCTGCCGATCAAGGAGTTGTGCCGAAAGCATGGTTTTAGCGAACCCAGCTACTACGGATGGAAAGCGAAATTTGGCGGCATGAGCGTCTCAGACGCGCAGCGGCTCAAGGGCCTGGAGTCGGAAAACGCCAAGCTCAAGAAGTTGTTGGCCAACTCGATGCTTGAGATAGACGCGATGCGCGAGGTGCTCAAGGGAAAATAGTGGCCGTGGCGGCCAAACGCGAATGCGTGAGGGAGTTGCAAGACAAAGGCTTGAGCGAACGACAAGCCTGTCGCCTGGTTGGAATCAGCACCAGTGTGCTGCGCTACCAGCCACGCGAGGACAGCAACCAGCCCTTGCGGGAGCGTTTGAAGGAACTGGCAGGGCAACACCGCCGCCACGGCTACCGAATGCTGCACAGCCGGCTGACAAACGAAGGCTGGTCAATCAATGTCAAACGCACCTACCGGCTGTACTGCGAAGAAGGGCTGACAGTGCGCAAGCGCCGGCGCAAAAAGCTGCCAACGTGCGAGCGTCAGCCACTGGTGCGTCCTGAACAACCAAACGAGGTGTGGAGCATGGATTTCGTATTTGATGAGTTGGCCAACGGGCGCAAGGTCAAGACGTTGACCGTGGTGGATGACTGCACCAAGGAGTCCGTGCAGATCATCGCTGACACCTCGATCCCTGCGCTGTATGTCACACGGGTACTCGACCAGGTCAAGGCTGACCGCGGACTACCCAAAGTAATTCGAACAGACAATGGCCCCGAATTCGCGGGACGCAAGATGCTGGATTGGGCTGTCAGAAACGGCGTGGAACTGCGCTTCATCCAACCGGGCAAACCAGTTCAAAACGCCTACATCGAGAGCTTTAACAGCCGCTTCCGTGATGAATGTCTGTCCCAGCATTGGTTTGCCAGTTTGAGCCACATGCGCTCGATCATCGATAACTGGCGCCACGACTACAACCACTACCGGCCACACAGCACGCTGGGCTACGTCCCGCCGGCCAAGTTCGCGGCTCAATGCCGCCAGCGCGCTGGCGGCATTGAGCCAAGAAGAAATTCAATTACGATTACCACCCCGGACTCTGAATCAGAGTGTTGCTAATCAAGGGGGCAGCGCAGATGGTGATCGA
>CAZZLB010000862.1:0-1302 GCA_964654655.1 uncultured Rhodoferax sp.
TGCGGTTCCGGGTTTTTGCTGACGAAATGGGTGCGCGTTTGAACACCACGGTACCGGGCCACGACATCGACCTGTTCGACAACTACTGCGAGCATTTGCTGGTACGCGACCAGGTCACCAGGGAAGTGGTAGGCACGTATCGGCTTCTGACGCCGACGCAGGCCATCCGCGTTGGGAGCACATACAGCGACACCGAATTTGATCTCACGCGCCTGCGCAGCCTGCGCGAGCGCATGGTGGAGCTCGGGCGCAGCTGCGTGCATCCGGACTACCGGCATGGTGGCGTCATCATGACGCTGTGGGGTGCCCTGGCCGAGTTCATGGTGCGCAACAAGCTCGACACCATGATTGGCTGCGCCAGCATCCCCATGCTGCACAACGGCATCGTCAGCGGCGACGTGGCGGCCAGCATCTGGCAACAACTCAAGACGACGCACCTGGCGCCGATTGAACACCATGTGCGCCCACGCCTGCCCTTGCCGATCGAGCGCCTGAACAGTTCTTTGGAGGTCGAGCCACCGGCCTTGATCAAGGGCTATCTCCGCCTGGGCGCCAAGGTTCTGGGTGCGCCAGCTTGGGATCCGGATTTCAACACGGCTGATCTGCCCATGATGATGCGCATTCAGGACTTGCCAGGCCGCTATCGCAAGCATTTTCTGGGGGCTTGATGCGCCTGGCGTTCGACTTCATGGCACCATCGGCGGGTTGGAGCCAGCCAATGTCGGTTCCAGACGCTGATGATGAATCGACAGGTCAACGTTACCGAGCCATCTTTATTTCTGATTTGCATCTGGGTACACCGGGTTGCCAGGCCGATGCCTTGCTTGATTTCATGAAGGCGCACCCAAGCGACTTTCTGTATCTGATCGGCGACATTGTGGACGGCTGGCAACTGCGCCGGCGCTGGTACTGGCCGCAGTCGCACAACGATGTGGTGCAAAAGCTGCTGCGTCGTGCACGCAAAGGCTGCCGTGTAATTTTTGTGCCTGGCAATCACGATGAATTTGCGCGTGGTTTTATCGGGCACCAGTTTGGCGGTGTCGAGGTTGTAGAAGATACGGTTCACCGTACCGCCGACGGACGCGATCTCTGGATAACCCACGGTGACCACTTCGACGGTGTCATTCAATGCGCCAAGTGGCTCGCCTATCTGGGCGACAACCTTTACGAATTCACGCTGAAGCTCAATCGCCATCTCAACTACATCCGGGCCCGTCTGGGCTTGCCATATTGGTCCTTGTCGGCCTACCTCAAGCACAAGGTCAAAAAGGCATTGAACTACGTCACACAGTTTGAAGTCGC
>CAZZLB010000863.1:0-1299 GCA_964654655.1 uncultured Rhodoferax sp.
GTCGGGGCTGAAGACGGGGTGCGGATGCGACCGCCGCCATGACTTCGCGCCGCGCGAGTTGTCGAAGCGGTGGATGATGATGTGGTTCTTGCCGCGCATGTCGCTCACTGCCACGCCCCACTCCTTCTCTGTGCCGCCAAACTTCTCCATCGTCGTGTCTGTGACCATCAGCTTGCCGTCGGGGCTGGCCGTCGGGTGATCGCCGCGAAAGCCGGGCAGGTCGGGGATGCGCCGCGCCGCGCCGTCGTTGCTGTCCATGAGGTGGTTGCCCTTCTGGACAATCGTCCGCGAGTTGGGATGCCACGCCGGATGGCCCCAGTTGGCGGTGGCGAACAGGAATCGTTTGTTCTCCAAGTCGTAGCAGACCAGACCGAGTCGTTCGCTTGCTTTCGAGCTGCGGAAATCGCCGTTGCCTGCCGATGCCAGCTTGAAGAACACGCGCTTGAGATCGGGGCTGAGAATCGGGAAGAAGACCGAGATCGGTTTGTCGCCGAACAGTTTCGCAACCAGCTCCGGATACTTCGCCCGCACCGCATCGGCAGTGACGGCGATGTGAATCTCGCCCGTCTTGACGTTGAGCAGTTCGAGGTCGCGGTGCGCGCCGGGGTTCCAATGCCGGCCGTAGATGGGCACGAGGTCGCTGTTGGCTTGGCCCCAGCACAGTTGGCGGTTGTGCGCGAAGACGCGTTCCTTGCCGGAGTCCGCGTCCACGGCAGCCACGAGCCACTCGCCGTCGCGCGCATCGTGATATACCACGCGCTTGCCCCGCGAAGCCCACTGCTGGCAGGCAGCACGGTGCGCGTCCTCGGTGTTGATGTTGCGCGCCAGCACTTTCTCCTGCCCCGTGGCGCGTTCGAGGATGCGCAGCTCACCGCGATGCGAGTCGGGCGTCGTTGAGGCGTAGAACAACACCCAGCGTCCATCGGGGCTTTCAGGACAGGTGTTGACGTAGGAATGAATCGTGTGCCGTCCCGGCTGTGTCGTGACGGGCCGAATCTTGACGCCGCTCCGCCACGGCGCGAGCGGATCGTCAGCACCGCTTGCGTCACTCGCCACGACCGCAGCCAACAGAGCCAACATCCAACGCAACTTCATGTTTCCGTTCACCTATTTTTGAGCCGCCATCCACGCAGCGTGCGCTTCGGCCACCTTCCCGGCCGCGCAGTCGCCGCGGTGAATCCAGAGACGGTAGCGGAGCGTGACGGGCTTGCCACGCACTAGCTCGGCGGTTTCGAGCGCTGGCCAGGTCGGGTTCAACACGCCGTAGTAGCGCGTGAGCCACGTTGTCGGGTGGTTCGG
>CAZZLB010000864.1:0-570 GCA_964654655.1 uncultured Rhodoferax sp.
CCTACAGGTGACTGACCAAGCCTTGCTGGCGAAAATCGCCGTGGAGGCCAAGGATGAGCATGTCTGCCTCGCCGCCGTGGAGAAGCTCACCGACCAAGCGTTGCTGGCTAGAATCGCCCTAGAGTCCAACGAGCATGTCCGCGCCGCCACCGTGAGGAATCTCACCGATCAGGCCGTGCTGGCAAAAATCGCTTTGGAGGCCCTGACTCTGGATGTTCGCTTCGACGCCGTGGTGAAGCTCACCCACCAAGCCTTGTTGGCCAAAATCGCCGTGGAGACCAAGGATGAGCATGTTCGTAACACCGCAATCCCGAAGCTTACCGACGAAGCCTTGCTGGCGAAGATGGGGATGTGGGTAAAACCAGAGTGGACCCTACAGGTGACTGACCAAGCCTTGCTGGCGAAAATCGCCGTGGAGGCCAAGGATAAGTATGTCTGCCTCGCCGCCGTGGAGAAGCTCACCGACCAAGCCCTGCTGGCCAGAATCGCCGTGGTCGCCAAGAGGCGGGATGTTTGGTGGGATGTTTACTGCGCTGCGATGGAGAAACTCACCGACCAAGCCTTGCTGGC
>CAZZLB010000864.1:670-1294 GCA_964654655.1 uncultured Rhodoferax sp.
TCCGTCGCGCTGCGGTGGAGAAGCTTACCGACCAAGCCTTGCTGGCCAAAATCGCTGTGGGGGACGAGGATAAGGATGTCCGCCGCGCCGCCGTGCGGGGGCTCACCGACAAAGCCTTGCTGGCGAAGATGGGGATGTGGGTAAAGCCGGAGCTGACCCTGCAGGTGACCGACCAAGCCTTGCTGGCCAAAATCGCCATGGAGGCTAAGGATTGGGCTATCCGCCTCGCCGCCGTGGGGAAACTCACCGACCAAGCCCTGCTGGCCAGAATCGCCGTGGTCGCCAAGAGGTGGGATGTTTACTGCGCTGCGATGGAGAAACTCACCGACCAAGCCTTGCTGGCCGAAATCGCCCTGAAGGCCGAGGATAAGATTGTCCGTCGCGCTGCGGTGGAGAAGCTTACCGACCAAGCCTTGCTGGCCAAAATCGCCGTGGGGGACGAGGATGAGATTGTCCGCAGCGCCGCTGTGGAGAAGCTCACCAACCAAGCTTTGCTGGCCAAAATCACCTTGGAAGACAAGGATGAAATTGTGCACCGCGTCGCCGCGAAGAAACTTACCGACGAAGCCTTGCTGGCGAAGATGGGGATGTGGGTAAAGCCGGAGCTAACCTGGCAGGTGGCTG
>CAZZLB010000865.1:0-1291 GCA_964654655.1 uncultured Rhodoferax sp.
GCGGGGCCGCGCTTACTACCGCTGGATCTTCCAGAACGAGCCGGAGTGGCAGGAGTTCCGGACGCGGTAGCCTTTCCCGCCTCCTTCGCGCAGCAATAAACCTGTTGACGAAAGGCGCGGGTTGTATTATCACGTTTTCTAATGCGGCATAGCCGCAGTATTAGGAATAGCAATGCAGATAGACGCTCTCAAAATCTATTGCGACGTGGTCCGGTTCCGCAGCTTCTCACGAGGCGCGGAGGCCAACGCCGTGTTGCAAGCGACAGCCAGCCAGACAATCCAGCGGTTGGAGGAACGACTCGGCGTGATGCTGATTGACCGCTCATGCCGGCCGTGGGAGCTGACACCCGAGGGCCAGCTTTTTTACGACGGCAGCCGCGAGATTGTGGAGCGGTATCACGAGGTGGAGGCGGCTGTCCGGCACACGCGCGCGGCGGTGGACTCCGTCATCCGAGTGGCGGCAATTTATTCCGTCAATCTCCGCGACATGAGCGGGTGCGTGCAGCGGTTCAACAAGTTGCGGCCGGAGGCGCGGGTCGAGATCGAATACCTGCACCCGGAGCGGGTGTGCGAACGCGTGCTGAACGGCGAGGTGAACCTGGGCATCCTTTCGTTTCCGCAGCATCGCCATGGGCTGGCGGTGATTCCGTGGCGTGAAGAACCGATGGTGCTCGCGTGCCAGCCGCGGCATCCGCTGGCAAGGCAGAAGACGGTGACGTTCGCCCAACTTGCGGGCGAGCCGTATGTCGGCTTTGACGCCGAGTTGGTGATCGGCAAAAGGGTTGAGCGCCACTTGAGAAGCCACGGCGCGAACGTCAAGCCAGTGCTGCGCTTTGACAACATCGAGGCGATCAAGCGCGCGGTGGAGGCCGGTTCAGGTATTTCAGTGCTGCCGCTTCCCACGGTAGAGCATGAATTACGTCTGGGCACACTGGCGGCAGTGCCGTTTGCAAAGCACCCGTTTGCACGGCCGCTGGGCATCGTCTATCGCCGCGGCCGGAAACTCTACGCAAACACCGAAGCATTTATCGAGGTTCTGAAAAGCAGCAACGCGAGCGCGACAGTGAAGAAAGGTTTGAAGAACTGAACATGTTACAGGCTCCGAAAGCACAAGGGCTATACGACCCGCGTTACGAGCACGACGCATGTGGCGTCGCCTTCGTTGTCAACATCAAGGGCCGGCGATCCAACAAGATCGTCCGCGACGCCCTCACCGCGCTGGTGAACCTTCGCCACCGCGGCGCGTGCGGCTGCGAGAACAACACCGGCGACGGCGCCGGCATCCTGATGC
>CAZZLB010000866.1:0-1288 GCA_964654655.1 uncultured Rhodoferax sp.
CCGGCATGAACGACCACGTGGCCAAGCCCATAGCTCCGGATCAGCTCTGGCGCACACTGGTCAAGTGGATCAAGCCGCAGCTCGCACCGGCGCTTGCAGAGCGTATCCATCCATCGGCACCCGAGACTGTGAAGTCGTTTCCTGTACTCGCGCCGATCGCCGGTCTGGACATGAAGCTGGGGCTGCACCATGCGCTGGGACGCCAGGCGCTTTATGTCTCCCTCTTGCGCAAGTTCGTCCTGGGGCAGCAGGAATTTGCAACGCAACTGTCTTCGGCAGTGGCACAGCCTGACTGGCAGACGGCCGAGCGCCTTGCACATACGCTCAAGGGGCTTTGCGCACAGATTGGTGCCACCGAGTTGCGCACTTTGGCCGAAGGTCTGGAGGCAGCTCTTCGACAGCGGCAAGACCCGGCAAGCTTTGCCAGCCTGCGCAGCGCCGTCCTGCATCAACTCACTGAGTTGATGGCCGCCATCACGGCGGCGCTGCCGGCTGAGGCGGCGACAACAGGCAGCGCCGGCGTCAATGCGCAGCAGTTGCAGGAGCTTTGCACGCGCCTGGCGGCGCAGTTGACGACCGATGACTTCACCAGTGGTGACACCTTCGACGCCAACGCCGAACTGCTGCGCGCCACCTTGGGAGATTCCTTCACGCCCACTGCCGATGCAATTCACAACTTCAATTTCGCGACCGCGCTCGAGCTCCTAAGGAAGGGCATCGCTGATCATGGCATCCGGCTTTGAAATGCGCTGTAAACACACGGCTGCCAAGGCGCAAGCCGCCAGCGTCCAGACAATCACCGCACCGGACGGAAGATCAAACAGTGCGGACAGCGTCAGGCCGCTGGCGTAACCCAGGGCGCCGATGGTGTAGGCCGCGAAGTGGCGGCGCCGGCCTTGCAACTGGCGCGTTGCCAGCGCCGGAATGATCAGGCTGGAAAACACCAGGTAAACCCCGACCAGCTGGACCGAAGCCGTGACAGCAAGCGCGAAGGCAGCGTAAAAACCGAAACGACCGAGGCGCTGCACCCAGCCCTGCCACAAGGCCAGCAAGAGCAGGGCCGTGACGCCTGAGAGCCACAGCAGCTGCGTCGTGTTGACCCACAGAATCTGCCCGACCAGCAGTTCCTTCAGGTGCTCGCCACCGTGCGGGTTGCCCGCAAGCAACAGGATGCCGGCACAAGCGGCCAGAATGAACATGACACCAATCAGTGCCTCCTGTTGCTGTGGCGCGCGCCGCTCGGTCCAGGTCAGCAGCCAGGCACCCAACAAGGCGGCCGTGACCGCTG
>CAZZLB010000867.1:0-1286 GCA_964654655.1 uncultured Rhodoferax sp.
GCGATGGTGGCGAGCATCGCGACGTTCTCGCTCGGCGCGCTGCTGACCGGTGTCTTCAATAGCCAGGCGCTCGGTGGCCCAGGCCTCGTCGGTGACTGGGTTACCGCTGCCGTGTCATCGGTGCCGGTCGCAGACCAGGTCTGGATCCAGGCCAAAGCCGTGCTGACAACCATCGTCTGGTCCGGTGTGGTCTCTTTCGTTGCCTACAAGGTGGTTGACATGACGATCGGTCTGCGCGTCAGCGAAGAGGACGAGCGCGAAGGTCTGGACATCACATCGCACGGCGAGACTGCCTACAGCCGCTAAGCGATTTCATCAAACTCTGGTTTCTCCAAGGATTTGTCCCCCCGAGTGCAGGCTCGGGGGGATTTTTTTTAGGCAGGCAAGTTGTACGCAGTGACTTAACGCTTTAGAATGTATCAACATCAATGTATATCCACATTCATCATGATGAATCTGCAAATTGCCAAATGGGGCAACAGCCTTGCTGTGCGCATTCCCGCCGACTATGTACGCCAAATTGGTGTCAAAGAAGGGGATCAGCTTGTAGCGCATCTGGGCGTTGACGGCGCGTTGAATCTGAGTCCACCCTCTCAGTGGAGTCGCAAAGCCTTCGTGCAGGAATTGGCACGCGATGCCAAGGCGGTGCCGATGGGCACTTCGGTCATCGAGCAGTTGCGGCAAGAGGCGCGATATTGATGCTCTACGTGGATACCAGCGTGGTAGTGGCGCTGTGCACCGTTGAGCCCAAAACGGCCGATGTGCTCAAGTGGTACGCCGCGTGTACCAACGAACTCGCTTCTGCAGCGTGGTGCGTTACTGAATTTGCCAGCGCCCTGGGCATCAAGCAGCGCACCGGGCAGTTGACCAAGCCGCAGGCGCAGACCGCCTGGACTCAGTTTGAGCGCATATGTGCCAATGACCTGCAGTTGCTATCGGTGCAGGCGTCGACGTTTCACAACGCAGCGATGTTGACCATGGACGCGGCGGCGGGCTTGCGCGCTGGTGACGCTTTGCATCTTGCTTGTGCCGTAGAAGCCAATGCGCAGGGCATAGTGACTTTGGATGCGGTGATGGCCAAGAATGCCAAGCGCCTCAAATTGAAGCCTGTGGCAATTTAGCGACCTCAGCGCGCATGCTGGGTGGCGTGGTCGCGTTTGAATAGCATAGGCGTGAATGATCGCAGATGCCAAACGTCTGAGAATCAACCACCCATTCAGGCGGCTGGACAGTCAGTCAAAAGTACACTCGCAGCATGTCCTGGCACGCGCAACTTCAACTTGATT
>CAZZLB010000868.1:0-1286 GCA_964654655.1 uncultured Rhodoferax sp.
CATTTTGAAACTGGTGTCGACCATGGTGTGCTCTACCCTATTAGTTCAGGCGGCACATACCCGCTTGGCGTTGCCTGGAACGGCCTCGTGTCCGTTACGGAAAGCCCCAGTGGAGCGGAATCCAATCCGCAATACGCTGATAATATCAAATATCTGAACCTTCTGAGCGCCGAAGAATTTGGCGCCACGATCGAGGCCTTTACCTACCCCGACGAATTCGCCCAGTGCGATGGCTCGGCCAGTCCCGTGCTTGGGGTTAAAATGGGTCAGCAGGGTCGCAAAGTTTTTGGCCTGTCTTATCGCACCATTCTGGGCAACGATGTCGACGGCCAGGAGCATGGCTACATGATTCATCTGATTTGGGGCGCGCTTGCTGCTCCGTCAGAACGCGCTTACTCCAGTGTCAACGATTCCCCGGAAGCCATCACGTTCTCGTGGGAACTGACAACTACCCCGATCCCCGTTACGAATTTCAAACCCACGGCCAGCATGGTCATCGACTCGACCAAAGCAGACGCGGATGCGCTCGAAGCATTCGAATTGATTCTTTATGGAACGGCCTTGGTCGATCCTCGCCTTCCTCTGCCCAGCGAAGTTATCACTCTCTTAACCCCCGCGTAATCCGCAGCGGTTCGAAAAACGGAGGAGTTCTCGATATTCCGAGGACTCCTCCAAAGTCTTAAAAGGAGATTTATGTTAGCAAAACAGTTCGAGTTCAAGGATTTTAACGGCAATACAAAACGCCGTACGTTTTACTTCAATCTGTCCAAAGCCGAGTTGATTAAACTTGAGGCGTCCCAGAAGGGTGGATTGACAGCAACGATGCAGCATCTTATGGAGACCGAAGATCGGGAAAAACTTCTCGAGCTCTTCACCCGGGTCATCTTGATGTCGGTTGGCGAGAAATCCCCCGACGGAGAGCGCTTTGTTAAATCGGACGAGGCCGCGATCGCGTTTTCTCAGACTCCAGCCTTTGATTTGCTTTTGGTTGAGGTTATCAGCAACTCGGAAGCCGCCGTCGCCTTCATTTCGGGCATTATCCCTGAAGATCTTCTGGCCAAATTGAAAGAAAACGGCCAGTTATAGCGCGCAGGAGACTAGAGACGATCGAAATAACGATTGATCCGCCAGAGTGTTTCGACGAAGCGACAGAACGTTTTATTCGAATTAGGAAACAAACCCTCCAATTGGAGCATTCTCTGGTCTCACTGTCAAAATGGGAGGCTCGGTATAAGAAATCTTTTATATCGAACCTCCCTAAAACGACTGAAGAATCTCTTTTTTAT
>CAZZLB010000869.1:0-1285 GCA_964654655.1 uncultured Rhodoferax sp.
CTTCACGCACAAAATCGAGGCGATCCTGGCCCCAGAACATCTGCTCGCCGACAAAAAAAGTGGGGGCGCCAAAGATGCCGCGCGCCACGGCAAGCTCGGTCTCGCTCTTCAGTTTGTCCTTGACCGCCTGCTCGCCGGCCAGTGCCAGCATGGCCGGCGCATCAAAGCCGGCAGCCTGCAACACCGTGGCAACAGTAGCCGGGTCGTTCATGTTCTGCGCATCAACCCAGATGGCTCGGTACATGGCCGTGCAATAGTCCATGAAACGCGGATCCTTGCGCAGTTGCAGGCCTGTAGCGATGCGCATCAGGGTGATGGTGTTGATGGGGAAAAACGGGTTGACTTTCAGCGGCACGCCGTAGCGTTTGGCAAAGCGGGCAAAGTCGCCAAAGATGTACTTGCCCTTGGCCGGCACGCTGGCAGGCGAGTGATTGCCCGTGGCGACAAAGACGCCGCCGAGCAGCATAGGCCGCCAGACCACGGTGGCACCCGTGTCGCTTTCAAGTGCGGCCAACTGGGTCGAAGCGAGGTAGGCAGCCGGGCTGCCGAAGTCAAAGTAGTACTCAACCGTCTTGCTCATCTTTTGTCTCCATCCATCAACATCATGTCAGAATTTTTCAAGCCAGGGGCGCAGGTCCATCTCATGCGTCCAGGCATCAAGCGGCTGGCAGTGCAGCATCCAGTACTGGTCCGCAATGTGCTCAGGGTTCACGATGCCGTCCTGCGCCTTCATGGCATAGCGATCCGGAAAATTATCGCGGATGAAAGCGGTGTCGATGGCGCCGTCGATCACCACGTGCGCCACGTGCACCCCCAGCGGTCCGAGCTCACGCGCCATGCTTTGTGCCAGTGCACGCAGCGCATGCTTGGCACCGGCAAAGGCAGCAAAGTTGGCACTGCCACGCAGCGACGCCGTGGCACCCGTGAAGAGGATGGTTTGCGCTCGCTGTGGGCTGGCACGCTGCACCATGCGCCTGGCAACTTCGCGGCCACTCAGAAAACCACCAAAGCAGGCCATCTCCCAGATCTTGAAATACTTGCGCGCCGTCTCCTGCAAAATGCTGCTCGGTGCGTTGGCGCCGATGTTGAAGACCAGCACCTCGATGGGCCCAATGGTCGATTCGATTGTCTCCACCAGCGCCACCACCTCTTCTTCCCTGCGGGCGTCGCTGGCAAAGCCATGCGCTGTGCCACCCTCGGCGCGGATGGCTTCGAGCAGCGCTTGCAGCTTGTCCAGACTGCGTCGGGTCACGCAGGCAGTGAAGCCCTCCCGCGCAAAACGCCG
>CAZZLB010000870.1:0-1279 GCA_964654655.1 uncultured Rhodoferax sp.
ATTGGATCAACACCATCGCGCCGATCCTGTTGGCGCTCGGCGCGCTGGGCATCTACTTGGAGTTCAAGCTGCAAAGCTTCGGCTTGATCGGTGTGGTGGCCGTGGCGTGTCTGCTGCTCTTCTTCTTCGGCCAATACATTGCCGGCCTCAGTGGCTACGAATACGCGCTGCTCTTCCTCGTCGGCGTGGCGTTGCTGGTGGTGGAGGTGTTCGTGCTGCCGGGGCATCTCATCAGCGGGATGCTCGGCACGATTTTCATTCTCGTGGCGGTGCTGATGGCGATGGTGGACCAATATCCCGGCGGGCCGTGGCTGCCGGCCATCCCGGACTTGACGCGACCGTTGGTCAACCTCGGCCTCGCGGCGGTGCTGGCGGCATTCATGATCGCCGTCGCGGCGAAATTCCTGCCGCACACGAGCGCGTGGGATCAGTTGGCGTTGAAGGCGGCCAGCACAGGCGAGATCACCGCGCCCACGGTGGATTTGCAGCCGCAGGATTTGCTTGGCAAGGAGGGCGTCGCGGTGTCGTTCCTGCGCCCCGCCGGCAAAGCAATGATCGGCGACCAACTGGCCGATGTCGTCACCGAAGGAGACTTGATTCCCAAAGATGCGCGTGTGAAGGTCGTCGAGATTGAAGGAAACCGCGTCGTCGTAACAAAGGTCTAAGAGCCATGTGGGAGTGGATTGTATTACTGCTGGTTGTCGGGCTGGTGCTCGTGGTCGTGGAGGTGTTTTTGCCGAGCGGCTTGTTTGGCGTTGCGGGCGGACTGTGCTTGATCGCCGCCATTGCCATGACCTACTCGAACTATGGCGTCGTGGCGGGCACGTGGTTGTTGGGTGGCGTCATTCTGGCAACGCTCATCGGCTTGATCCTATGGGTAAAGTTTTTTCCGAAGACGCCGGCAGGCCGCCGCATGATGCTCAACCAGACCAGCGGCAACGTCTCGCCGGAGGAGGATTTTGTCGCGCTGCTGCACAAGCGCGGCGTGGCCCGCAGCGCCTTGCGGCCGTCGGGGATCGCGGAAATCGAAGGGCGGCGCGTGGATGTGGTGAGCGAGGGCGGGATGATCGCGCCGGAAAGCGCGGTGCAGGTTGTTGCGGTGGATGGAACGAAGATTGTCGTGCGGAAGGTATAGAAATATGGAGACATCGAACATGAACAGTATTGCGAGTTTGTTGGGAGTCCTGGTGGCGGGCATTCTGGTGGTTTTTGCGCTGATTGCCATCATCCTTTTTCTTTATTTCCTATTCTAACTTTTATATTGAAAATCCTCTATGTA
>CAZZLB010000871.1:0-1278 GCA_964654655.1 uncultured Rhodoferax sp.
TTATCCGAGTCCAATTTCCACCCACTCGCCTAAATCCTCATTCCATCTATACATCTTGCCATCTTGCGGATAAGCAATAGGTGCTTGCCATCGGCAGGTACTCTCGTCTAGTATCCACGAATTAAAAGGCTTTGGCGCAATAAACGCGTCTCGCACTTCATCATAAGAAAACCCAATGCCTGCGTAATTAAATCTTATGCGGTTGTTATATGAGGTACGCTTACATAATTGATCTCTAAAATTACCGTACCAAGTTTCGGTGTCTAATCCTTCGATTAGTTCGGTTTCGTCAATGCCCGTAATGACATCGGTCACGATATTGTTATTATCTAAAAATGCGTAGTGTGCCATTATCCTATACTCACATTCCCCGTACCTGCCGTAAATGTAGTAACTTTGTAACTGCCATCAGTAGCAGTAGATGCAGTTAAACCACCACCAACAGTTATTGTGCCATCGGCGGTTAAGTATCTGAGAATTACTACGCCTGAACCACCATTACCGCCAGCGTGAATCAAGGAATTTTCATCACTCGAACCACCACCACCACCGCCAGTATTTGTTGTGCCAGCAGTTCCATTTGCTCCAGCACCCCCCGAGTAAACACCACCTGCGCCGCCGCCGCCAGAGCCACCTGCGCCGCCAGAGAATGTATAGCCACCACCACCACCGCCACCGCCGCGAGTAACTGAGGTGCCAGTTATGCTTGAGGCTTTACCTGCGCCACCTGCGCCACTAGAAACATTGGCTACGGAATTGCCACCCACCGCATTTGCGCCACCGCCGCCGCCAGTTCCAAGATAAGCACCTGTGCCACCTGCGAATCCTTGACCTGAAACACCTGTGCCACCTGCCGCTCCACTTGGACTTAAATAGCCACCACCACCACCAGAGCCACCATTGCTTCCTACGCGGTCTGAACCACTCCCACCACCGCCGCCAGTAGCGGTTTGAGTAGAAAAGACAGAATTGCCACCGTTTGAACCATTGGTGGTACCACCACCAGCCCCACCAGCACCGGAACCGCCAACCGTGACTGTAAAATTTACAGTTTTGTTAATTGACAAGGTGCCAGTTAAATAACCACCTGCGCCACCGCCGCCGCCTACATAAGCACCACCGCCGCCGCCGCCTGCAATAACAAGATAATCCACATTCATTGGCACATATAAATGCCCACTTATCTGACTTGCCATTATTCCTAGAATAGGCATTAGGAAATATCACCAAACACTATCCAAGAATTTGCTGCCAGTTTTTTAATAGTTGCACCGCTAT
>CAZZLB010000872.1:0-1274 GCA_964654655.1 uncultured Rhodoferax sp.
GCTAAGCAGGTTGAAGACGGTGCTCTTGCCCGCACCGTTGGGGCCGATCAGGCCCAGAATCTCCCCTGCGTTGATGGAGAAAGAAATATCCTTCACGGCGACCAGGCCACCGAAGCGCTTGTTCAGACCTTCGACACCAAGCAGTGGTGTTCCGCTCGCCGGGCGTTGGCGAAGTCTGGGTACCGGCGCTTCGACTGGGCGCGCTGGCTTGGCGCCTTTGGGCAGCCAGCGGGTGATCGCCGGTGCAATACCGTCACGTGTACGGTGCAACAGCAGCAGCATGAGTGCACCAAAGACGATGGTCTCGTAGTTTGCGGTGGTGTGCAGCACCAGGGGTACGATTTCCTTCAGGGACTCTTTCAGCACGGTCAGGATGGCAGCGCCCACGACGGCACCCCAAACCTGGCTGGCACCGCCGATGACGGCCATGAACAGGTAGTCGATACCGGCGTTCACGCCAAAAGCGTGCGGGCTGACGAAGCGCAGATAGTGCGCGTGCAGCCAGCCTGCCAGTCCGGCGAGGATGGCGGCCTGGACGAAGATGACGAGTTTCAGCGCCGCGGTATTGACACCAAAGCTCTCTGCCATCACGCTGCGAAAGCGCAATGCCCGCACGGCGCGGCCCGCGCGCGAGTCGAGCAGGTTGTGGGCTGCCACCAGCGTTGCTGCAGTAATGGTCCAGATCAGGAAGTAGGCGCGGCGTCCGGTGTTGAACTCCCAGCCGGCGATGGAGACCGCCGGCAGGTTGTCGATGCCGCTGTACTGACCCAGCTGCGGCAGGTTGCCAAACAGGTAGTAGATGGCAATGCCCCAGGCGATGGTTGCGATGGACAGGTAATGCCCGGACAGCCGCAGGGTCACGGCACCGATCAGCACAGCCATGGCGCAAACCAGCAGGATGCTCGCTGCCAGCGAGCTCCAGGTCGACCAGCCCAGCAGTGTGGTCAGACCGGCCGTGGTGTAGGCGGCAGCGCCGACGAAGGCTTGCTGTCCGAAGGAAACAATGCCCGCCACGCCCGTCATGACAACCAGGCCCAATACGACCAGGGTAGCCAGCCCGATGTAGCACATCAGCGTGACGTAAAACTCAGGCAATACCAGCGGTGCCAGGCCCAGGGCGAGCAGGCTGACAATGAGTAAACGTTGGGAAGAATTCATTGCTTGACGCTCATTCTTCCTCGTCCTCGACCGCCGCGTGACGCGACACCAGGGAGCGCCACAGGAGTACCGGTATGATGAAAGTGAAGACTATGCTTTCTTTCAAGGTGCTGGCC
>CAZZLB010000873.1:0-1272 GCA_964654655.1 uncultured Rhodoferax sp.
GGCAGTGCCGACGAGGTTGCGACAACGAGTGCTCATGGCGAGTGGACCTTGCGCTAGGGCAGGCTGTTGGGGTGCGACCGCGAGAGTATCGCATTGCCAAGCGTGCCGCGCATGCTGACGCGTATCATCACCTTTGGACGCTCGAACTATTTCTCACACCGCAACAGGAGACCCCCATGATGCCAGGCCCGATTCAACAGTGGCACCGGATTGCCAGTGAGCGCGACGTGATCGCACTCGGACATCTGCTGGCCGACGAGGTGGTGTTTGAGTCGCCGGTAGTTCACACGCCGCAGGTCGGCAAACCGATCACGACCCTGTACCTGCAAGCGGCCATGCAGGTGCTGGGCAACGACAGCTTTCGGTACATCAATGAATGGTATGGCGAGTGTTCGGCCGTGCTGGAATTTCAGAGCACTTGCGAAGGTATCCTGATCAACGGCGTCGACATGATCGAGTGGAACGCCGACGGGAAGATTTGTCGCTTCAAGGTCATGGTGCGTCCGCTCAAGGCAGTCAACAAGCTGCACGAACTGATGGGGCGATTGCTGATGGCTGGCAGTCTCGCAAACATTCCGAAATCTACGATATCGTTCTAGCAAGCCCGGGTGGTGTCCGCTGTCATCGGCGTCCGCAATGACAGTCCCAGTAAACCGCATTGGGATTGTCAACCAGCACAGCTTGAAGCGCATCCTCTCCAACCCAATCGCGCAATGCGGCAAAAAGCGTCAGGTAATGGGCTTCATGTTCATGGTTGGTGAAGGGCCAGTCGCTGCCCCAGAGTAGCCGGTCATTACCCAACTCACTTTGCCACAGGCGCGCCAGTGCGTGCGCGTCGCGCCCGCCGAGCCGGTAAGGGCCACTGAGCTTGATGTACACAGTGGACTGCCGGGTGCGCTCAAGCACGGCCTTGATGCTGGGGTCGCTCAGGCAGACGGCGTCGGGCTTGCCCATGTGGTCCAGCACCAGTGGCAGGGTGCCCGGCAACTGCGCAAGCACGCCGGGCAGGGCGCCGATATCGGTATGCAACTCCAGGCGCCAACCCAGGGCAAGCAGGGCATCCCAGAGCCCAGCGGCTTGTTGCCATGACTCCAGGCGGTGCGATACACCGGCGAGGTTGAGCCGGATGCCGCGCACACCCAGGGCGTGCAGGCGTTCCAGTTCGGTGAGTGGCGTCTGCGGGCCCAACACGACCACGCCACGCAGGCCGTCCGGGTTGTCGGTGAGTTTGTGCAGCAGGTGACTGTTGTCGGTCCCGAGAAAACTTGGCTG
>CAZZLB010000874.1:0-1271 GCA_964654655.1 uncultured Rhodoferax sp.
GTGCCGGCCATGAAGGCCTGCTGGAGAGCGGCGCCGTGCAGTGGATGACGGCTGGACGCGGCGTCATTCATTCCGAGATACCGCAACAAACCGACGGTGTGATGGAAGGCTTTCAGCTCTGGCTCAATCTGCCCGCGCGCGACAAGATGAATGCACCCTGGTACCGCGACTTCAAGGCTCAGGACTTGCCGCGCTGCGTTACTGCCCAGGGCGTGACGGTGATCGTGATCGCTGGCGAAAGCCAGGGCGTCAGCGGCGCGGTGACACGCGCTGCCAGCGCCCCCCTCTATCTCGACCTGCACCTGCCGGCCGGTTCCAGCTTCGAGCAACCCTTGCCACTGGAGCACAACGCTTTTGTCTATGTCTACCGCGGCGAGGTTTGCATTGCCGGGCAAACCGTGCCCACGCAGCGCATGGCCGTGCTGGCCAACGGGGGAGCAGCCGACGGTGTGCTGATCGAAGCCAGCACCGGCGCCCGCGTCCTGCTGCTTGCTGGCCAGCCTCTGAAGGAGCCGATCGCCCAGTACGGCCCTTTTGTCATGAACACGCAGCAGGAAATTCACCAGGCGATCCGGGACTTTCGAGCCGGCACGCTCGGCGAGTGAGCGCCAAGCCATGACAGGCACGGCGCAAAGCTATATCCAGGCACTGCAATTGAAGCCGCATCCGGAAGGCGGTTTCTTCAGCGAAAGTTACCGCAGCCAGCAAACCATGGAAGTGCCAGTTACCGGCGGTGGCGCGCAGCAAAGAAACGTAAGCACGGCGATCTACTTCCTGCTCGAAGCCGGCAACTTCTCGGCCTTTCACCGCATCCGGTCCGACGAGGTGTGGCACTTCTACGCCGGCCAGGCACTGGAAGTGCTGGAATTGCTGTCAGACGGCGAGTTGCGTTGCACCCGTGTCGGGCCCGACATTTTGCACGGTGAGCTCCCGCAGTACGTGGTCCCCGCCGATACCTGGTTCGCATCGCGGGTCGCGGACGGTGGCACGTTTTCCCTCGTTGGCTGCACCGTAGCACCGGGTTTTGACTTTGCCGATTTCCGTCTGGCGCGGCGGCCAGAACTCCTGGCGAGTTTCCCGCAGCATAGCCAGGTCATCAATCAGCTCACAAGGTAATTCACGCCTCGGTGAGCCGAGAGCGACGCAATGGGTGACTCCGCGAATGTCCTCCGGCCTGCGGCCTCCCCCTTTATTTCGCTGCGCCACCCACTGCATCGCGCTCGGCAACAAGCGTCAGTGGTTTTCGTAAGTCGAATACCAACCCCGTGTGA
>CAZZLB010000875.1:0-1269 GCA_964654655.1 uncultured Rhodoferax sp.
GCTCGACATTGAAGAAGACTTTTTCGTCAACTACGGCTTCTTGCCACGCGCCACGCAGGCGCTGATGCACCCGCGCAAACCGCGCACGGCGTGGCCGGCAGCGCGTTTGAAGAAAGCCAAAGCTGTACTTGACTTTGTGCGCGAGCACGGGGTGGTGCACCCGCGCGAGGTTGATGCGCACTTTGCGCACGGCTCGGCGCGCAACTGGTTTGGCGGCTCGTCCAATGCCAGCACGCAGTTGCTCGACGACATGCATTACCGTGGCATGTTGCGCATTGCAGGTCGCGTCAGTGGCGTGCGCACCTACGCAGTCTGCCCGCCGCGTGAACCGATTGCCCAACCAGACCAGGCGATGGACGCGCTGGTGGATGTGATTGTGCGCAAGTACGCACCGCTGCCGGAACGCTCGCTCGGGGAATTGATCAGCCATCTGCGTGGCGGTGCGCCTCAATGGGCTGATCAGCGCAGGGCGGCCTTTGAGCGAGCCAAATTGCGGCTGGCCTCAGGCCGGGTCGATGGCGTAAGCTGGTATTGGCCGGCGGACGAGTCGCCAGCGTCACGCCGGCACGCGGTAGGCGATGTGGTGCGTCTGCTGGCGCCGTTTGATCCGGTGGTCTGGGACAGGCGGCGTTTTGAAATGCTGTGGGACTGGGCCTACCGATTCGAGGCCTACACGCCGGCAGCAAAACGCCTGCGCGGCTATTACGCGCTGCCGCTCTTGTGGCGGGATCAGGTCATTGGCTGGGGTAATGTCGCGCTGCGTGGTGACAGACTTCAGGTCGATTTGGGCTATGCGTCAGGCGCCGCGCCGCGCGAGGCTGCTTTCAATCAGGCCCTGGAGGATGAACTGGCGCGGCTGCAAAGGTTTCTTGCCTTGCCGGCGATCCAGAAGTGTACATAATGCGCCATTGTCAACTCGGGATGCACGATGATCAGGAAATTGGCCACCTGAGGCGGGGCTGGCGATACAAGGAAGGATCTCTTCATGGCCCGTAATCGCCGAGCCAGCCGGCGCTCTGGCAATTCAACGCAGACGGCGGTGTACGTGCTGGTTGTTTGCAGCCTGCTTTATTCAGTGGCCCTGGCCTGGGCTGGTTTTGGCAAACAGAGCGGCTTTGCATTTGATCCGTATGTGATCCGCCAGCTACGGCTAGCCCAGTTCGATCAGTTTCAGCGCTGGTACCAGCCCCCTGCTGTGTCCGCCCCAGTCAGCGTGGTGGACATTGATGAGGCAAGTCTGAAAGCCTATGGCCAATGGCCCTGGCCACG
>CAZZLB010000876.1:0-1269 GCA_964654655.1 uncultured Rhodoferax sp.
CGTGCCGCACTTGCGGCCCTTGTATTCGGCGAGCCACGCCTGGCAGGCGTCCTCGACCACCGCGAGCTTATGTTTCTTGGCGATGGCATTGATCGGGTCCATGTCACACGGCATGCCGTAGATATGGACCGGCATGATGGCGCGCGTGCGCTCCGTGATGCGGCTCTCAATGCTTTTCGGGTCCATCGTCAGCGTCGCCGGGTCGGTGTCTGCGAAGACCGGCAGCGCGGCATTTGCGAGAATGGCGTTGTAGGTGGCGATGAACGTGTAGGGCGAGACGATGACCTCGTCGCCGGCGTCCACGTCCATGACGTGCAGGCCGACGATGAGCGAGGTGGTGCCACTGGCGACGCCGAGGGCTTTCTTCGCACCGAGCATCTCGGCCCACGCCTTCTCAAACTCCGGCACGTGCGGGCCGGAGAGGCGGAACCATTTCCGGCTGCGATAGACCTCCATCATCTTCGGCTCCCATTCCTGACGCCACTGGGGCCAGGCGGTCCAGCCGCCTTTGTGGACGGGCGTGCCGCCGAGCAAGGCCGGTTTGTTGGCGTCAGCGGCGCTGGAGATGGCGGGCATCGCGAGGGCTGCACTGGCGGTGGCGGTGGTTTTCAGAAAGCTGCGGCGGTTCATGTGCGGGTTCATGGCGTCCTTTAGGTTTGGAGTTGGCAAGTGGTGGCGTCGTTGGAGGAGCCGATATACTCCGATGCTGGGCGAAGTCAATTCTTCTTTCGTCTCCGTTCTCCCGCGCGAGCGACTATTCGGTGTTGTCAAGCAAGCCGGTCTCAGGGTAGGAAAACGGCGCATGACCACAAGGACGATTCCCCACCTGCGCTGGTATATCGCCTTTCTGCTTTGCCTCGCTTCGGCGCTGAACTACCTCGACCGCCAGACACTCTCGGTGCTCATTGACACGATCAAGAAAGAGCTGAGCCTCAACAACGCCGACTACGGAAAGATCAACGCGTGGTTCCTGGCCAGCTATGGCGTCATGTATGCCGTCAGCGGGCGCATCATAGACGTCGTCGGCACGCGCAAGGGGTTCACGGTTTTCGTCGCAGGCTGGTCGCTGGCCAACATGCTCCACATCTTCGCCGCCTCGGTCGGCCAGTTCTCGTTCTTCCGCTTCCTGCTCGGCGTGTTCGAGCCGGGCAGCTTCACGGGCGGCGTGCGCGCGGTCAGCGAGTGGTTTCCAATGCGCGACCGGGCGCTGGCCATCGGCATTTTCAACGCCGGCACCGCGTTCGGCTCGATGGCCGCCGCGCCGATCGT
>CAZZLB010000877.1:0-1266 GCA_964654655.1 uncultured Rhodoferax sp.
GCTGATGTCGGGACACATATGTAATTTGCGTTAAATTGGCACAATGTAGCAAAATCGATGGATGAATACACAAGATCATACCCAAGCCGTCAAAGATTACATCCAGGAGATATTGCCTTGGGCACATGGACATCAAGTTAAGGGACTGACTGACTACGTATTGGCAATTCTCGACCACCCCACCGGCAATCAAGCCGCCTTGGTGCGTGGCATGGGTAATCAAGAAGCCGCGCTTAAACGCCTCACCCGCTTGAATTATAACGAACGGTTAGCGCCCAAGAAACTGGCCGACAGTGTGTTGGCCCAAGCCATCGCCCAGTTGCCGACCCAGGGCAAAGTCCGATTAGCCATGGATTGGACCATTGAAGCTCACCAACACTTGCTTACGATTTCCCTGGTGATTCGTGGGCGTGCCGTACCCATTTACTGGCGCGCCTATAACGAATCAGCCTTGAAAGGTCGGATGCGCCTCTACGAAGTTGCCATGTTCAAACGGGTCTTGACGCGAATAGAACGACGCATCCGTTTGAGTCGGCTGCGCGTGACGGCCGATCGTGGTTTTGCCGATGTCGAGTTGATGGATTTACTCGATAGTTACGGGATTTTCTATGTGCTCCGCGCACGCGCCAACACCAAAGTCTGTATTCAGCGCCAGTGGCAACGGTTGGACGCTCTCCGGTTTACGACGAATGCCCGCCGACGCAATGTGGGTCACGTGCTCTATTGTGAAAGCAACCCGCATCCGGTTTGGATTAGTCTCAGTCGCGTCAAAAACGCACAGGGTCAGTGGGAAGTGTGGTATCTCGTTTCCAATCGACCGTCCCGCGCTGGGCAGATGGCGGACGAATATGCCCGCCGCTTTGGGTGTGAGCAAGGTTTCCGCGATGTCAAATGGCTCCTGGGTTTTGCGGATGCACACATTGAGGACATTGCCGCCTGGTCGCGTTTCTTTACCTTGTTTGTCCTCGCCTTGCTCTTGTTAGTCTCGCTGGGTACGGCCTTGCTCGCCTTGGGCAAGCAAGTTATGTTGCAACTCTTGCGGCGCGTGGCCTCCCGCCGGCGTGGACGGTGGGAAATCAGTCTCGTCAACGCCATACTCTTGCTCTTGAAAACCGACCCAGGGTTATGGAATTGGTTAGATCCTCAGATTATCCTTGACCTGGATGCCGTTTTGCCAAATGTGTCCTGACACCAGGAATATTGGACCGACTCTGTAATAACAGCCATATTCCATTCCTTTTCATTTAGCCAGCCAATGCAGAGTAC
>CAZZLB010000878.1:0-1265 GCA_964654655.1 uncultured Rhodoferax sp.
ACGCCATCAACCTGCTGCCGCTGATTGATCCGCAGAAGGATGCGTTATTGGGCACGTGGGCCGTCGTCAACGGGGAATTGGCTCTCACAGTTCCTGAGAAAAGGGAAAACGTGATTGAGATTCCTTATCAGCCATCGGAGGAATACGACTTCCGCATTGTGTTCACTCGGCCGAAGGCTGGCGCCGGCAGTCTTAGTCAAATCCTCTACGGTTTCGGGCGATCATTCACTTGGATGCTGAACGGCGCGGATGATTGTTCCGGATTTGCGCGGGTGGATGGCCAATCTGCGGAGAACAACGTGACGACCGTGCGTCAGAAGTTGCTTTCTCCCAAGAAGCAACATACCTCACTCATCCAAGTGCGTCGGGATGGATTGAAGGCTTATTTTGACGACAAGCTGGTCGTGGATTTCAAGACCGACTACCACAACGTGACGCCGGCCGGCAAACAACTGCGCAACCCAAGATTGCTCGGTTTGAACTCTTACGGGATTGAGGTTGTTTTTCATAGCATCGAAGTCCGCGAGGTCACCGGCAAAGGCACCTTCACGCGCGGCGCGCCGGCCAATGCCGACGTCGGATGGCAGAACGCCGTCAACCTGCTGCCGCTGATTGATCCGCAGAAGGATGCGGCGGCGGGTAAATGGACGCTGGTGAACGGCGAACTAAACGTGGCTTCAAACAGCTTCGCCCGCCTCCAGATTCCATATCGCGCGCCCGAGGAATATGACTTCCGCATCGTCTTCTCGCGACAATTGGGTAAAGACGCCATTCAGCAGATTCTTGTAGGTGGACGACGACAATTCGACTGGTGTCTCGCCGGCGTGCGCGGGAATTGGTTTGGCTTCGAGTCTATTGACGGTAAATGGGCGCATACGAATCCCAGCGGCGTCAAAATGGTGGGATCGATTGAGAACGGCCGGCGTTACACGTCGCTGGTGCAGGTTCGCAAAGACGGGGTAAAAGGACTCCTCGATGACCGTCTGATTACGGAATGGAAAACGGATTACCACGATATGAGCCTGCCGGAGGGACTGCTCCTGCCAGACGGACAGTCCTTGGGCGTCGGGGCATATGCGAGTTCAGTCGTCTTCCACGAGCTGAAAGTCCGCGAGGTCACCGGCAAAGGCACGTTCACGCGCGGCGCGCCGAGTGGCGCATCCACCACTCCAGCACTCCAGCTCTCCAATCCTCCCGCCGCCTGGCTTTCCGCTTTCTGCGCCGAAGTTGCCGCGCTGCCGGCGGAGCAGCAGGTCGCGCGCGTC
>CAZZLB010000879.1:0-1258 GCA_964654655.1 uncultured Rhodoferax sp.
TCCTGGTGAGAAGCCCACAGGGCGAGCAGGTCCTGACCGAGGTTTTCAAAGGCGCAGTACTGGACGGCAAACGGGAGCCCTTCTTTGTCATGCAGGACCAACTCCAACGAGACTTCGGTGCGGCTCTGGTGGCGACGCCACTCTTGCCAGAGCGGTTTCTGCTTTACTTCAAGAGTGGAGGCGCCGAGTTGACAGCACAGTCCATGGCGGATCTGCAACTGGTTCTGCAGCGAACACGAGCACACCCTTCACCTGACATTTCTGTCATAGGTCACACCGATACAGTAGGACGCGCCGAAGACAACAAGGCACTGGGTCTCCGACGCGCCACCGCGATGGCCGAACAGCTGCGACAACTTGGCCTGCAAAACACCACTATCTCCGTGGAGTCACATGGTGAAGCCCGGTTGCTGGTCCCCACGCCGGACGAGACCGCCGAAGAGCGCAACCGCCGCGTGGAAATCACGATACGCTGAACGTCGCTATTTCTCGCTCATCACGATCAAATCGTCGCCAGCTCCTTCATGCAAGCGCCGCAGGTGCAGGGCCACCAGCGGATCCTGCGGGTGACTGGCAGCCAGAATCTCACATGCGCCCAATGCGGCTACTGCATCGCCGGACTCCAGCAATTGCATGGCCGCCGCGTAGCCAGCCACGCTGGCGCACTGCGCCGCGTCCATGACAGCCAAGGGCTCATAGGTCCGCAAGGGCTGACTCCTGCCTTTGAGCACGAGACGCCCGACAACGCGCACCGCTGCATTCGGGCAACCATCCACAATGGCCTGCGATACGCACATCTGCGTTCCCAGGTGCTTGTTGACGCTCTCCAGACGCGCAGCGGTGTTGATCGGATCGCCCAACGCACGGTAATCAAACAGCGTCTTGCCACCAAAATTGCCTACCACCACCTCACCGCTGTGCACACCGATACGGGTGTGACCCCAGGGCACGCCTTGCGCCTGCAGGCGGCGCGCGTAAACCGAGGCAAAAACATGCATTTCCAGCGCGCAATCAAAGGCGCGCTGGCAGTGATCCGGCTGCGTCACCGGTGCCGAAAAAAGCACGGCGACGGCATCCCCCATGATGCGTTCCAGCGTGCCTTCGTGCTTGAAAACAATCACGAGCATGCCTTCCAGATACTCATTGAGCAGGGCCACTACCTGTGCCGGGTCGGTCTTTTCCATCAAGGTGGTGAATCCGACCAGATCGGTGAAGACAAAACTGCAGATCCGGCGCTGGCCACCGAGCCTCAATTGTT
>CAZZLB010000880.1:0-1255 GCA_964654655.1 uncultured Rhodoferax sp.
GCCATGGCCGGCGTTGGCCACCACCACGTGCTTCGCCTTGGCCCCCAAGGCCTGTGCAACGCGCTGCGCATGGCGCGGCGGTGTCACCGGATCAAGCCCGCCGCTGAGCAGCAACACCGCAGAGCTGGCAGTGGGTATGGTGTAGAAAGCCGCTGGCATGTCGGCGCGGGGCCAACCGGTGCAGATGCCCTCGTAACTGCGGCCCAGGCTATCGCCAAAGTCACGGCCCGGCTTGTCGGCGCTCATGCTGATGCGGGGAAAGTCTTCCGCACAGACGACCGAGAAGTGCATGCCCATGGCCAGGTCAGCGGCGCGTGGCGGCTGTGCTGAAAAGCCAAGGCCCAGCAAGGCGTCCCAGCGCCCGAGGGCTGCCTGGCTGATGGCAAAGGGCAAGGCTGACGCCAAGGGCGGAGAATACAGTGGCCCCTGCACCAGGCCAAGGACGATTTCGCGTGTGATCGTCACCGACTCGATCCGCCCGCTTACAGGGTGCTTGACGGATACGGTCTGCGGCAAGGACGCAAGCAATTTCTCCCAGATTTGGCGCAAAGCCGGATGCAATTTCTGACAGGCGCTCTCTTTTTCGCACGCCAGCAGCAATGTGTCCAGCGCAGCCTGGCCATCACCGGAAAAACTCAAAGGCAAAACCATATCGGGTGGCGCCACACCGTCGATCACGCTGCGTCGCACCGCCGCCGGAAACTGGCGCAAGTACTCCAGCGCGGCCCGTGTGCCATACGAAGCACCGATCAGATTGATCTGGCGCGCACCCAAAGCCTGCCGTACCGCGTCCAGGTCCTGCATCGCCAGCATCGTCGTGAAATGGCGCAGGTCACCGTAGGGCAGCTTCTTGAGCTGTGCCAGGCATTGCGTCATGGCGGCTTCGCGCAAGCCCGTGTCAAGTTGCTGGGCCAGGGTGCTACTGCGAAGATCCTCGCAAAGAAGCGGCGCCGAGCGGCCGGTGCCGCGCTGATCGACAAAAACCAGATCACGGCGATTGTTCATTCGCGCGAACTGCTGCAGCAACATGGGCGCCACTTTGATCGCGCTTTGACCCGGTCCCCCGGCAAGAAAGAAAACAGGGTCGGGCTTCTTGCGTCGCGCCAGCGCTGGCACGACCATGTAGTGCACGTCGATGTGCACACCTGAGGGCTGCGCCGGATCGAGCGCACGCGAGAGCACACCGCACTGCACCTCGGTCTTGATACCAGGCACGCGACAGGGCTTCAGATCCTGCGCGCCGGCCTGTGCCGTC
>CAZZLB010000881.1:0-1253 GCA_964654655.1 uncultured Rhodoferax sp.
TCGGGAATCAGATACTGGTCCACATGGCTGGCCCCGGCCACGTAGAAGCCTTGGCCGCCGCCCACGACAAACTCGGACAAACCGATGATGCTGGAGCTGTTGGTCGGGTAATACCAATCGTAGCTGTAGCCAAGCCCCGACCAAGGGAAGGCGTTGTTGCCTTGGTAGATCGTGGCCTGTCGGTTGGTGAACCATTGATAATAACTTTCTCCATAGTTCGTCAGAAACCAAGAGGGCCCATTGGTGTCGTGACCGCTCCAACTTGTGTCTGTCCAGGTTTCCGTAATGGACCAATTGATCGCTGGACGGAAAAGAGCGTCCACCGGCACCCAAAGCTCCACGGCCCAAATATGCGAGGCGCTGTTGGTCATGCCCAGCACCATTTCGCCCCGCATGGTGGCACCACTCAAACCTGCTGAAAACTCACTTGTCCGGGCGTTCAGATATTGTTTCAATTCAGGCTGGAAAGTGACCCAAGATTCGTGCCCCACGGTGTTGGTCATCAAGCCTCCGACGTGTGGCTGATAAAAACTCGTCCAGACATAATCGCTCATCAAACTAACCACGCCCAAACATGTCGTGCTGTTGGTTGTCATCGTGATGGCGTCGGCAGAAGTCAGCAGATGAGTATCCCACGGCAGGGTCGTGAACTGGCTGGCGCGCGTGATGGCCTGCAGATAGGTGTCTCCGGCGACAGGAAATGTCCCGACCGCAAGAAACATCAAACAGATTCCCCAAGCAACGATCCACGAACGGGCCTTGGTCCTGCCTGACAGGCGCTGCACTTTACTGCCGGCGACCACAAGCCCCTTAATCTCGCGCTGGTCTCCGGTTTTATCCTGCTCCCCAGTCAAAGGATTCATGGATGTCATGGGCGCCTCCGTAATTCGTTCGACATATTACGTCTCGACAGACGTCGCGATTTTCACGCTGCAACGCTTGACGCGCAAGCCAAAACTCCTCCTGACGTGGCTCATCGCGGCTGTGGCAACCAGGCGAATCCCGTCTGGTCTATTCAGCAGCCAGCCGGACGGCGAACACATCCGCGATGTCGTGTCGGGCAACGAACACAACAGCGGCTGTTCTGCTATTCAAATAGCGGCTTCAGGTTGATCTCCGTCCAGCCTTGCAGGTCCCGGACGTTTAACCAGAGTTTCAATTCCTTCGGAACCGCGACTATCGTGTAATAGGTCTTGAGGCCGCTCTCTTTATGAAAAGAGGGGCCGCCTTTGGGAATGGTGGTGTCAAAGAAC
>CAZZLB010000882.1:0-1249 GCA_964654655.1 uncultured Rhodoferax sp.
AGGAGTGCGGTGGTGATCATGGCAGATCACACTGTAGCGCATTAGCGCAGTCTTGGGTTGGTCGGCCAGCGACTCACCCAGTCTGGCATTTCGTCCCCGTTTATCGGCTCGGCAATGCCCCAGCCCTGCGCCAGATCGCAACCGAGCTGCAGCAGCATCCGGCTTTGCTCGGCTGTCTCGACGCCCTCGGCCAGCAGCTCCAGCTCAAAGGCGCGCGCCAGCCCCAGAATGCTTTGCAGAATCGCCATTTCCGCCGGGTCTTCAAGCATATGCAGGACGATGCTGCGGTCGAGCTTGAGACGCGCGATTTGCAGCCGCTTGAGGTAGCTCAGCGAGGCGCCGCCCCAGCCAAAGCCGTCGAGCGCAAAACGCACGCCCATCTGGCGGCACTCGGTGATGACCTTGGCGACATGGTCCAGATGGTCGATGGCACTGGTCTCGAACAGCTCGAGCGCTAGACAGGAAGGGCTTAGCGTGGAGTGCGACGCGAGAGTCTGGCGCAGGTAGGCCACGAAATCATTCTGCTGCAGATGGCGCGCGCCGATATTGATGCTGATCGGCATCGTCAGGCCGCAGAGCTGCCAGCGCTCGGCCTGCTGCAAGGCCGTCTCCAGCACCCACTGACCCAGCTGGATGGCCAGCGGATGGTCTTTCACCATGGGCAGAAAATGGGCCGGCTCCAGCAGACCTTTTTCTGGATGCTGCCAACGAATCAGCGCCTCGGCACCGACGACCTGCGCGCTGCGCAGGTTGACCTGTGGCTGGTACTGCAACAAAAACTCGCCTTCGAGCAGCGCTCGTGAGATGTCGTCCCGGCTGGCGTGGCGTGCGCGCACGCTGCGGTCCTGCGCTGCGTCGAAGAAGTGGAAGCGGTTTTTGCCGGCCAGCTTGGCCTGGTACATGGCCTGGTCAGCCTGGCGCATCAACTGGTCGGCGTCGATGTCCTGGCTTTGCGGGTAATAGGTGACCCCCAGGCTGGCGGATACCTGCAGCGCCACGTCGCCAAAAGGCACCGGCTGCGAGGCCGCAGCCAGCAGGCGGTTGAGCAGGGGCGCGCTGCTGGTGATGTCGGCCAGGTCCAGCAGCACCGCAACAAACTCGTCGCCACCGATGCGTGCCAGCGTGTCGCCGTCGCGCAGCGCGAGCTTCATGCGGTCAGCCACCGTGACCAGCAGAAAGTCGCCAGCATCGTGGCCGTGCTTGTCGTTGACAGCCTTGAAGCCGTCCAGATCAAGAAACACCACCGCCA
>CAZZLB010000883.1:0-1247 GCA_964654655.1 uncultured Rhodoferax sp.
GAATTCACGACCGAGGCGGCCTTGATTCTGGAATGCGCCCTGGGTGCGGCTTGACCGAGTGCGGCGTCACCGGGTCGCGCAGTCGGTTTGGCGCCAGCGCACCGGCTGAATCGAGGATCGGATAAGCAATCGAGCAGATGTGCGAATTGATGCGCTTCAGGTCGCTGATCAGGTCGATGTGCAAGGAACTGGTGTCCATGCTCTGCGGGGTGTTGACGGCCAGGCGTTCCAGATGGGTGGCAGCGTATTCGCGTTCGAGATCGCGAAAACGGGTTTTTTCCTCCAGCAGCTTGCGTGCGTCGCGTACATTGCCGTCCAGAAACACACTCATGCCCAGACGCAGGTTGTCCACCAGACGGCCGTGCAGGTCGGTGATTTCGGCCATGCCGGCCTCGGAGAACTCGCGTCCCGGTTTGATCTTCTTGTTTTCGATGTCTTCGAGCACGCGCTCGATGATGTCGCCGATCTGCTCCATGTTGATGGTGAAGCTGATGATGTCGGTCCAGCGGTGGCCCTCGCTCTCGCTCAGCGCCTCGCGTGAAATTTTGGTCAGGTAGTACTTGATGTCGGAGTACAACTCATCGACCGTATCGTCCATCTTCTGCAGTGACTGGGCCAGGGCGATGTCGTTGTTCTTGATCACACCGTAGACGCCAAGCAGCATGGTTTCAACCACGTCGGCCTGGTGCATGGCTTCGCGCACGGCGCATGAAATGGCCAGCGACGGTGTCTCCAGCGCCGAGGGATCAAGATGGCGCTGACGACCCGCCACGGTGCTCTTTTCAAGCTTGGGCAGCCACTTCTCGACGCGGCGCGCCACAACCTGGGTCAAGCCGATGAAGAACAGCCCCACCACGATGTTGAAGGTCAGATGGAACAGCACCACCAGCGCCGCCACCTCGCTGACCCAGGGCCGCACGTTGTCGAGCCACAGGCTGATGAAGGGAGCGACCACCACCAGACCGATGATCTTGAATACCAGGTTGCCCAGCGGTACCTGGCGCGTTTCCACATTGGCGTTCAGGGTCGTCAGCACTGCCAGCAGGCCGCTGCCCAGATTGGCACCCAGCACCAGGCCCAGGGCCACATCGATAGGCACGACACCGGTGCTGGCCAGTGTGGCGGTGAGCAGTACCAGCGCCAGGCTGGAGTAGCTCAGTATCGAGAGCACAGCACCGACGGTGATTTCGAGCATCCGGTCGCTGCTCAGCGAGCCGAGCAAAGCCTTGATGGCAGGCGCCTGCGTC
>CAZZLB010000884.1:0-1241 GCA_964654655.1 uncultured Rhodoferax sp.
CACCGAACGCCGGCGGGCCGAGAAGGCGCTTCAACGCCGGTTGGAGATTGAACATTTCGTGGCGTTCGTCTCCAGCCGGCTCGCCAACGCGGCGTCGGAGGAAGTGGACGTTGCCATCCGGGAAGTCCTGGTCGGACTGGGCCAGATCACGCAGACGAACCGTTGCTATTTGTTCCGCGTCTCCGAGAACCTCACCATCGCCGACAACACCCACGAGTGGTGCGCGGCCGGCGTGCGGTCGCAGATCGGCGAGTTGCGCGACGTGCCTACGGCGGCGTTCCCGTGGTATCTGGAGCGGCTGCGCAGCGGCGAGCCGTTGTTGCTCTCTAGGGTCGCCGACCTGCCCGTGGAAGCGGCGGCGGAGAAACGGCTCTGCCAGGCGGGCAACACCCGGTCGGTGATCGTGGTGCCGATCCGTCATGCCGGCGCGATGACTGGCTTCATTGGATGCGATGACACGCAGGCCGAGCGCGATTGGACCAACGAAGACATCCGGCTGCTGCGAACGATTGGCGAGTTGATCACCGATACGTTGGTGCGTCTGCGGGCCGGCGAGGTGCTCCGCCGAAGCGAGGCGAATCTGATGGCTGCGCAACAGATCGCGCATGTGGGCAGTTGGGAAGCAGATCTGAGGAACTTGGAGGATTTCTCGAAAAACCCACTATGGTGGTCCGACGAGACTTACCGGATTTTCGGCTATGAGCCGGGCGCGGTGGAGGTCACGCACGAGTTGATTTCCCGGTCCATCTCGCCGGCTGACCGCGACCGGGTGTGGGCCGAAGTCAATGCGACTCTGCAGGGCCGCCGGACTTACAGCGTGGAACATCGAATCGTGCGTCCGGATGGCGTTGAGCGGATTGTCCATGAGCAAGCCGATGTGGTTTGTGATAAGCTGACCGGCCGGCCGGTGAGATTTATCGGCACCGTGCAAGACATCACCGAGCGTAAGGAGGCGGAGGAGGCGCTGATCGAGAGTGAAGATCGCTACCGTTCGTTGTTTGCGACCAGCTTGGACGCCGTGCTCTTGGGGACAACGGATGGCCGGATCCTTGCCGCCAACGCAGCCGCCTGCCAGATGTTTGGGCTTTCGGAGAAGGAACTGACAAGCGTCGGGCGGAACGGGATCGCGGACGCCTCGGATCCCCGTTGGCGAGCCGCCACAGAAGAACGCAATCGAACCGGCAGCTTCTATGGTGAACTGACCTTCCTCCGCAGCGACGGCACGAAGTTTCCGGCCGAGG
>CAZZLB010000885.1:0-1240 GCA_964654655.1 uncultured Rhodoferax sp.
TGCCGGCCTGCTTGCTGGCGTGGCCGAAGGTGTTGAACTCCTGCATCGGCAGCGCATCCATGTCGGCGCGCAGGCCAATGGCGCGTGAAGAAGTGCCGTTCTTGATGATGCCCACCACGCCGGTCGTGCCCATGCCGCGATGGATCGGGATGCCCCACTCGGTCAGCTTCTGTGCTACCAGATCAGCGGTGCGGGATTCTTCAAAACAGAGTTCCGGGTGGGCGTGGATGTCGCGTCGAATGGCCGCAATACCGGCCGCCTGGGTGACGAGGGAATCGATGATTTTCATGGGTGCTCCTGATATTCCGAGTCTATCGCCAACGGCGAGAGCCTGCTTTGGGCACGAAGCATTACCATATTGCGCTGTTGGAAGGAAAAGACCCATGACCTGTGAAGTACCTCTTTCGCACCCCGGCATCATCTTGCTGGAAGACTGGCTCAAGCCAATGGGTATCAGTCAGTACGCCTTGGCCAAGGCGATTGATGTGCCGCCCCGGCGCATCAACGAAATCGTGAAGGGTCTGCGTGGCATCACTGTGGACACGGCCCTGCGTCTGGGTGCCTACTTTGGCACCGACGCACAGAGCTGGATCAATCTGCAAACGCACTTTGATACGGAACTGGCGCGCGAAGCGATGGCCGATGTGCTGGCGCGTATTGACCGCTGCTCGGTAGTCGAAGCCGCGTAAGACCCCGTCTGACTTCTTCACCTACTCCCGCACTGCTCATGGATCTGATTTCCTCACAGAAAAGCACCGTCAAGATCACCCAGATCCTCGGCGCCTGCCCGCACGACTGCCCGGACACCTGTTCGCTGCTGACCACGGTAAAGGATGGCATCGCCATCAAGGTGGGTGGCAATCCGGAGCATCCGCACACCGGTGGCGCGCTGTGTACCAAGGTGTCGCGCTACCCGGAGCGCACTTACCACCCGGATCGCATCCTGCAGCCGCTCAAGCGCGTCGGGCCCAAGGGCTCGGGCCAGTTTGAGCGGGTCAGCTGGGACCTGGCGCTTGCCGATATTGCGGAGCGGCTCAGGGCCATTGCAGCAGACGGGCCGGATGGCGCGCAAGCCATACTGCCCTACAGCTACGGCGGCACCATGGGCCTGGTGCAAAGCGAGAGCATGGCCGCGCGCTTCTTTCACAAACTGGGCGCCTCGCTGCTGGACCGCACCATCTGCGCTTCGGCCGGTGCCGAGGCACTGACGCAGACGCTGGGCGGCAAGCTCGGCATGCAG
>CAZZLB010000886.1:0-1233 GCA_964654655.1 uncultured Rhodoferax sp.
CTTGAGTTGGTTCTCCATATTCCCGCGCGCACAATAGAAATCCTCATACAACGGGGCCGCCCCAAACCGCTCCCGATCTTCGCCCCGAAACCCCTCCTGGGGCAGGTTCGTCACGATGAACCGCGGATTGTCCCCGCCGCTCATCACCTCGGCCTTGGCGACTACCCGGCGAGAGCGGCTCCAACTCGTGCGCGTCTGATACTCCAGTTCCTTGAACTCCCGAGCACTCGGCGCCCCAGTCAAACACCGCCGCCCGCGCGCCGTGGCCAGGGCATCCTGAATCATCGCCACCAACCGCGAATTCGGCCCCATTCCCAGACAATAATACACCACCGGCTTTTGCGCCTCACACCAAACCATAATCTCTTCCCGCCCAAAGGCGCTGTCCCCACGCACGATGATCCGCGCCCGCTGGCACCGCTTCCGAATCGCCCCCACCAACTTCGCCAACACTTCCACCACCCCCTCCGCCGCATCCACATCGCCCGGTCGCAACTTCGCTAAGAGCGGCACACTTCCCACGAACGCATAGAGGGGCAGATAGCAGTAGCCGTCATAGTACGCATTGAAATGTCGCCCCTCCTGCATCCCATGCACCAAATGCCCCATCCCATCCAAATCAATCACCAGCTCCCTCGCGTGCCTGGGCAGGCAGCGCACCCCCATCACCAGCAAACATTCCTCGATCTTCCCCGGCTCATATTGAATCTTGTGCGTCCGGTCTTGCTTCTGGTTGCCCAACTCCAACCGGTTGAGTGTCGCCGAACCGGCCAGCGCTACCCCCGGCGGGTGCGCATGGATGCGACCCTCGCCCAAGGGTTCGCGCTTGTTGACCGCCACCGCCAACAGCGGATCATGCCGCAGCGTGTTGTGATCGTTGAGATCCTCATAACCCAAAACCTGCCCATAGAGCCGCTGGTCCAGCAACTCTTCCAAGGCATGATCGCAATAGCGCGCGTCCCGCCGGTCGATAAAGGCCCCAGCCAGACGCCGGGTCAATCCCAGCCCCTGATCCAATTGCCGGATCAGCAAAACCCCGCCGTCGTTAGACAGATAACCCCCAGAAAAATCGGCCTCCACTTTGCGTGACCCCAGGTCTTGAAAAAGAATCGGCTGCTCACTACAGACTGTTGGCTTCTGGGCGGCGGAGTTGGTTGTCATAAAGCTCACTGTTTTCAAGCTCTCTGACGCCTCTGCCGCCCATTTGTTCAACAGGTTTATGCAATATTCAGG
>CAZZLB010000887.1:0-1233 GCA_964654655.1 uncultured Rhodoferax sp.
GCCCGGCAGTTGCGGGTGGACGTGATCCGGGTGCCGGTGTTGGCATAACGGGACAACCTTGTAGACCTTGGGGTTTTCATATCCTGGCAAAGTCCTTTTGCCGGGACGATCCATGCCGGGCGCATTGAGTTAAAATGGCTGACAACCAGGGCCATGGTGGTTTAGATTCCCGACCAGTGAGTGGATTCCGCGCCGACAACGAGGCGGTGCCGTGAAGCGCAGAGAAAATCATGGACAACACAGGAGTCAATGAAGTCGTTCCAGACAAATGTCCTGTCCCCGGTTGTTGTGATCGTTCGCCCAGAAAAGACGATTGACGGAAGTATAACTGAGGTTATACCATTTGATCATGAAAACAGCCATATCAATACCGGATGACATTTTCAGCGCGGCGGAGAATTTTGCCCATCAGAGCCATTTGAGCCGGAGCGCACTATTTACACGCGCCTTGGTGGAGTTTCTGTCGCGACGTCGGAATGACGGGGTGACGGAGCGGCTCAATCGGCTGTACGGCAGTGAAGCATCGCGCCTTGATACAACCCTCTCGAAAATGCAGGCTTCCGTGGTTTGCAAGGAGAAATGGTAATGCGCCGGGGCGAGATCTGGTGGGCATCGCTGGGTGAACCTGAAGGGTCGGGGCCCGGCTATCGGCGCCCTGTACTTGTTGTGCAATCTGATGAATTCAACTGTAGCCGGATCAGCACCGTCATCGTTGCGGTTCTCACATCCAATGTAACTCTGGCTCAAGCTCCGGGCAATGTTTTGCTCAAGGCGCGGCATTCGGGACTTGCTAAAGACTCCGTGGTCAATGTCTCTCAGGTGATCACCGTCGACAAGCAATGCCTGACCGAAAAGGTCAAGAAGGTGGAGTCGTCAATGATGGCGGAAATCGGTAACGGTCTCCGGCTTGTCATGGACACTTGAAATTCAGCGAACCACACCTCGGAGAGCGCGCCGAAACTCAAGGTGATCGTTCGCCAGATAAGATGAAGAGGATCCTCCTGAGAACGGTGATTGTGTTGGCTGGACTGCTGTTCGTGATCACCCGACATTAAGTCTGTCCCCGGTTGCCGTCCGGTTGCCGGTCGATGGTTGCCGCCGCCGGCCGGCGTGTGACCGTGCGCGGTTCCGGAATCAAACCTGGTTGTTGTCTTGTGTTCGACACAAGCGCCGCTGTTCCCAACGCTGGTTCAACAAATGCTTGCCTGGCGGGGGCTGAGCGGTTACAGTGTG
>CAZZLB010000888.1:0-1224 GCA_964654655.1 uncultured Rhodoferax sp.
ACGGCAAGGCTTATCGCGATGAGGCCGAGAAGCACGGTGGCGCGGCGAGCTTGCGTTTGGAAAACGCGGCCGACAGCGACATCGTGCAGGTTTCGCAGAACGTCATGGTGTCCGAGGGCGGCCTCACTGGTGGGATGAAGTATCGTCTTAGCGTGTGGATCAAGGCCGGACACATGGCCAAACCAAACGAGATTTGGATTGCCGGCTTCACAGAAAGCGAGGGATGGAAAGGCATCGGAAGAATCATCATGCCGACCACCGGCGTAGGATGGGCGCGAGAAACTGCCGAGTTCACGATGCCGTCGAATTCAACTATTCTGCGGGTCATGATCCACGTCGCTGGCAAGGCGGTGGTATGGGTGGACGACATGACGTTGGAGGAGGTTCTGCCGGATGGAACGACACACGCCGCGATTTGCTCCAACACACCGCCCGACCACAAGCTGATGAAGCGGTGGGTGGAGCTTTACCACAGCGAGGGCCGGCCTTGGTTGCAATTCGGCCGGATGCTCCATCCGCCGAAGCTCGCGGCTGAGACGATCGCCTGGCGCGGCAACAAGCCGTTCTCCGCCATCCAACACAACGCTTGGAGAGCGCCCGACGGCAGCGAAGCCGTCATCGCCGTCAACGCCACCTCCACCAAGCAGACCGCCACACTGCATTGGAAAGGCCGCGAGCACCGCCTCGCGCTCGAAGCCGGCGACTCGGTGTTGATCAAGTAGACGAGGCGGTCTTGGTGAGCATCTATATGAGCGGGGTGAGCTTCCAAGTTCACGCACGGTTCTCATAGAGACGACAGTAGGTGAGCTTGAAAGCTCACCCCGCTCAAAAGGATAGCCTCACAAACACCACCACATTACCTTCGTGACCTCTTTCCGCTTGAGTTCTCGCGATGGGCATTGTCTCTTCCCGCCGGAAACCAAAACATCAAACGACGAAGGGCCTGATTCTGTGACCCGACTGCTTTGCATCCTCGCCGCCGCAAGCCCGACTACGCCGCTGGCTATGACGTCGTCATCCACGACGAGTGTGCTGCTGGCATCTCTAATCCCGCCGTCATCGAGGGCGTCCTCAAGCCGCACCGCGACGGTATCCCCGGCGTGAACCTTCACTGCGCGATGCACTGCTACCGCATCGGCAATCCCGGCGAACTCGCCGCGCTCGGCTCGCAGCGCGCGCTTTGGTTCGACTACCTCGGCCTCCAGTCAAGCGGCCACGGCCCGC
>CAZZLB010000889.1:0-1220 GCA_964654655.1 uncultured Rhodoferax sp.
GTAAACCATCTCCACCATGCCGGCGGCGCCGATCAAGGCCAGCAAGGCGGTCACAGCCAGTGCCAGGTAACTCACCCATAGCTGGCGCAATTTGCCAAAGGCGGCAAGACGCAGGTTCATCATGAGCAGACTGGCAATGCCACCGGGCGCATACATCACCATGAACAGGAAGATGAGGCCCAGGTAGAGCAGCCAGGCCTTGGTGAATTCGCTCAGCAGCACGAAAGCCAGCACCATCAGCACGGCACCGATGATGGGGCCAAAAAAGAAAGTCGCACCACCCAGAAAGGTGAACAGCAGATAGGCGCCTGAGCGCCCGGCCCCGACCACTTCGGCGGTGACAATCTCGAAATTCAGGGCGCCGAGCCCGCCCGAAATACCGGCAAAGAAGCCGGCAATGATGAAGGCGGTATAGCGCACCCGCTGCGTGTTGTAGCCGACAAATTCCACGCGCTCCGGGTTGTCGCGCACCGCATTGAGCATGCGCCCCAGCGGCGTTCTGGTGAAAGCAAACATGGCGGCCACGGCGACGAAGGTGTACAGCGCAATCAGGTAATAGACCTGGATTGGCGGCCCGTAAGTGATGCCCATGAAAGCCTTGCCGGCGACGCGGTTTCCCGATACACCGCCCTCGCCGCCGAAGAATTCGGGAATCATGTTGGACATGGCGTACACCAACTCACCCATACCCATGGTGATCATGGCGAAGGTCGTACCGGCCTTGCGCGTCGTCACATAACCCAACAAGGCGGCAAAGCCCATGCCCGTCAGCCCACCCACCAGTGGCAGAGCAGACACCGGCAGTGGCAGCGAGCCGTCGGTGATGCTGTTGAGCGCATGAATCGCCATGAAGGAGCCCAGACCGGTGTAAACAGCGTGCCCGAAACTGAGCATGCCGCCCTGACCCAGCAGCATGTTGTAGGACAAACAGGCAATGATGGCGATGCCCATCTGCGACAGAATGGTGATGGCGAGGCTGCTTGTGAACAGCAAAGGCATCAGCGCCAGCAGGAGCGCGAAGAATCCCCAGATCAGCCAGCGGCCGACGTTCAGCGGTTTGAATTGGTAGACAGTGCTCATGGCTCAGTCCTCCCGCGTGCCAAGCAATCCCTTGGGCCTGAAAATCAGGATCAGCACCAGGAAAAGATAGGGCAGGATAGGCGCTACCTGCGACAGCGTGAGCTTGATGAACGAATTGTTCTGCGCGTAAGTGCCCAGTT
>CAZZLB010000890.1:0-1219 GCA_964654655.1 uncultured Rhodoferax sp.
GGCAAGGCCCGGTGTCCCCATATCAAGGGCGACGGGTGCGCGTAGTTTCCCGGGGATGTACTCCCTCAACGCGAAGGGTCAAGTGGTGACAAGGCGTCTATTAGTTAGCGGCCTGTAAACCCTGTACGCCAAATCAATCCTAGCGTGTTACTTAACACGGTGGGGCGGGTACAGGGAGGCGACTGCGAAGCCAAGCGGTATGTGGATTGTAAAACCGAAGGCGAGGTGCAGAGTACGGCAAGAGCGGCGAACGGCTAGATCACGCGACCCATTAGCCGATACGGACAGGCAATGTATGTCCGGCGACGGTAGGGGCATGAGGTAAGAGCGTGTTACGTAACACGCCAAGCCGCCCCGAGTATTCGCCTATAAGTGTTGTGAGCCGGTACGTAACCGAGTGAGCAACCTAGCGGCGACTTGACGGAACAGGAAACGAACCCAAAAGGTACGAAAAAACGAACCCGAGAGTCGCCGCGTGGATGTTTACTTTATTAGATGACAGGAGGTAGCCGAGATATGAACGGTAAGAAATCAGCATGGGATTTTGCTTTAACAATCCTTGCGACTGTCGCAGTCGTGCAGTCGCTGTCCGAAATGATTCCGCAAGGCGGGTGGATATTCCTAGCGAATTACACGGCGGGATTGATCGCGCTGACTTTGCAGGGATACGTGATTTTCAAAGCGTCCAAGCGTGTTAAGTAACACGTGAAGAGGTGGGAACTATGCGATGCGTGAAGTGTCAGACAGAGAGAGTCGAGCAAGGTCGCATTTTGGCGGGATTCATTACCTGCCTAGAGTGTGGCAAGGCCGATGCGAAGAAAGTGAAGTGGTGCGTGACCATAACCGCCCACAAGGGTGCATACGGTGTCGTGCGAGACAAGGCGATGCTGAAGTGTCTCAACAAGTATTCCAATTCGTGAAGGAGTAGCGCGATGGATATGTTTTTAAAAGTGGTGCGTCGATTGTTCACGATTGAATGTCGTGAGTGCGGCGAGGTCAAGGTATGGGCGTGGAAACGCCGTTGCAGTTTTTGCGGAAAGGGTGAGGGGGTAGTGCGATGAGCATAGAGAACTATGTGCAAGCGTGGGTGAAGAGTGGCGAGGTGTACGGGGAGCGTAGACGTTTGCCCGCACCACCGATTACGTGCAAGGACGGGTTTACGTTTTCGGTGCAAGCGAGTGGGTCGCACTTTTGCACCCCGCGAAGCGATGATGCCCAT
>CAZZLB010000891.1:0-1218 GCA_964654655.1 uncultured Rhodoferax sp.
GCGCGAAGTTGATATTCGGCCCGCGCAGGCGGTCGGGGTTATCGGCGCTGCGGAAGAGCAGTTCCCCGGCGCGCTTAAGCTTGACAATCATCTCGGCCTTGTTGAACGACTCGACCGCATCGCCCGCCACGTCCAGGAAGGTGCGCAGCGTCGCGTCGCGGATCATCGGGTAGGTGGGTGCAACGACAAGCCCCAGGCTGCCCGGCGTGCGGGCGTGGTACAAATCCTTGATGCAGCCGGCGTAGGTCTTGCCGCTATTGTGATGCCAGAATCCATTAGCAGAATAATGATTAATTCCGGGTACGTGCAAATCATAAAACTCCCCGGTCTTTACGTAATCTATACGAGTTATTACGTCCCAAAATGTGCTATAATTACCCCATGAACAAAAAAGGGCGAGGAGCCGAAAGAAAGCACGATTACGATCTTGTCCTGAAAACATATCAGGAATTAGGAAGTCAACGAGCGGTTGCCACGCGCTTAAATATGCTTCAGTCAACTGTCTCGAAGATTTTAAACAGTCTTGGAATTCGCCCTGGAAAAGGGCGGATTCCAGTTCACAATCTCCCAATGGACGAGATTGCATCTCGTTATCTTTCTGGAGAGTCGACAGTTGATCTTGCCGTTGCGTTCGGCGTTGATACAGAGGTAATTCGCCGCCGAATGAAAACGCGAGGAATAAAGCGTCGCGGATTGCGAGAATCTCGCGCCAGCGGCGAGAAAAACGGTCAGTGGAAAGGCGGGAAAAAATCCCCAATGCACTATTTTCGCAGACAGTCGTACGAAGTTGCCGCAATTTGTCTAGGACAACCACTTCCTCAGGGCTACATAATCCATCATATTGACGAGAACCCGGAAAACAATAATCCTGAAAATCTTGTGATCTTCCGGTCGCAAAACGATCACGCTCGCTTCCATCAGCAGCAATTAAAGTTCCAGCGCACAGGCCAGACAGTTGACGCCATCCCTCTGGCGTTAGAAAACGGTGCTTTTCAGTTACCACAACCGCCGAACCCGATCGTGCTTGGACCTTGAACAAATTGGCCCGGCCTTTTACGTAGGGCGCAGACGCCATCGCTTTTCCAAACAACGTAGTCACGCGGGATTGATTTTTTATTTCCGCGATAGGAATTCCTTCGATCTTAGTCTCGGCGGAAACGCAACCGATGCCGCCGATGTACGCGCTGAAGCGGTCGTCACAGGCGACAAAGTCGTATT
>CAZZLB010000892.1:0-1211 GCA_964654655.1 uncultured Rhodoferax sp.
ACCTGCCCGAGGGCGACCTGTTCATGAAAATTCGCGAACTGTTCCCCAAACAGCCGATGACGCCCATGCACTTGTTGGCGCTGGTCGGACGCAACGGCATCGGCCGGTTGGGGTACAGCCTTGCGGAACTGCCCGAGGCTGCAACACCGCGGCCTCTGAGTAAAGCAGAGCTTCTCAAAACCCGTTACACGCCGGAAGTATTCAACGAGCTGGTGGCCGCCTACTTGAGCACGGGTGCCGGCATCGCCGGTATGCAGCCAAAAATCATGGTCCCGGACCGCCCAACGGTTCCGGTTCCTTCGCTCATTGTGAAAGCCGCCAGCCCTGCCTACCCGGGCCTGGCAGCCAACGAGTATCTTTGTCTTAGCGCCGCCCGCAGTGCTGGTATCGCTGTGCCAGAGTTCGCCCTCTCGGACGACGGTCAGATGCTGATACTCGACCGCTTCGACATGGTCACGCACGACAACGGCCGCATCGAGCGGCTGGGCTTTGAGGACATCGCTTCCCTGGCAGGTCTGCGAGTGCGCGACGTCCTGTCGGACCGAAAGTACCAGGGCAGCTATCAGCGTGTCGCGGAGTTGCTGCGTCAGCTACAACTCCACAGCGACAACCTGCACCGGTACTTCCAGCAGGTGGCGTTCTCCGTCATGGTTCGCAATGGCGACGCGCACCTGAAGAACTTTGGCGTGCTGTACCGCAGTGCCAACGATGTGTGGCTCGCGCCGATGTTTGACGTGGTAACGACATCCGTCTACAAGTACACGCGCTACCAGGGAGGCCCCGACTTGGAGGACCGCACGCTCGCGCTGAAACTGTTTGCCGGCAGGCATCAGACCCGTGCCTACCCGAGCGTGCAGGCGCTTCACGATTTCGGCCGTCGGGTCTGTGGCGTGAGCCAGCCCGCCCAGGTGCTCCAGGCCATTGCACAGTCCATGCATCAGACGCTTGAAGGCGCCAAGGGTGATGACCGGGTGCCGGCAGCGTTGTTGGCAGAGATGCAGGCAGCCTGGGAAACAGGCTCGGCATACGTCGGCTGAGCCACGACGCACCCCAAGCACCTCGTTCAGTCAGACATCGCTGAGTTCTGCTGCGAATGCGGCGGTGTCCGCGTGCGCTTCGAGGCGATGGACGAACACCTGATGCCGTTCAAAAGGGACTGACGACGTTCAATTTCCGCAACTACTTCAACGACTTGAGACTTTTCTGAGACT
>CAZZLB010000893.1:0-1210 GCA_964654655.1 uncultured Rhodoferax sp.
GTGTGAACAGTTTAGGATCGCGGCCAAAGACACGGTAAAGCTCTTCGGACCATGTGATGTTGCCCGTCTCCACATCCCAGGTCCAACTGCCAATATGCGCCACGCGCTGCGCTTCCTTCAACTCCTGCGTCCGCTGTTCCGCGGCGGCGGTGCGCTCGGCCACGCGTTGCTCCAGAGTTTCGTTGATCGCCCTCAACGCCTCCTCAACCCCCTTGGTCTCCTTAAACAGCCAGGCATTCAGCAGGCCACCAGCTATCGTATCGGCCAGGGCCTCCAGGAACCTGGCCCGCTGCTCGAAATCGCGTTCGGTTCGGGAAGCCACGGAGATCACACCGATGATGTTCTCACCGCTGCGCAACGGTATGGCGGCAAAGGAGCGCACGCCCGCGCGTTTACACTCCTCCCAAGAGCAACGCACGTCGGCAAGAATGTCTCGTGAATAAATGGGCGTCATCTGCTTTACAGCCAATCCGCACAAGCACTCGCCCACGCGGTGCCCGGGCATCCCATCCATCTGGTCTTTTTCGTTTTCAGGAGCGATGCCCGCCAGGACCAGTTGTTCTCTGTCCCGCAGAAACAACAACGTCATGTCTGCTCCTACCGCGTGCATCGTCTCTCTCAACGCGGACGACACCACCGTCTCAATAGTCAACGAGCTGTTGGCTGCCCGGCTCAGCGTGTTCAGGATGACCAACTCCTTCTCGGCCTGCTTGCGGGCGCTGATGTCCTGGAAGAAGCCAAAAACTCTGCGGTGCTCCAGATCCGCCTTCCCAATGGTATGAACCTGTCGAAGATTGCCTTTGGCGGTGGTGATTTCCAACTCCAAATCAAACGGCTCGCCATGCTCGATGGCGCGCTGCACCGCCCGTGTGATGATCGGCCGGGACGCGGGTGTGTAGAATTTGATTCCCTCCTCCACCGTCGGCTTGTAAGTGAGGTCCACTTCGTGGATGCGATAGACCTCTTCCGTCCATGTCTGTTCCTGGGTATCAATATTGAATTCCCAGCCGCCGACGTTGCCTATCCTTTCAGTTTCCAAGAGCAAACTTCGGCTCTTCTTCAACGCCTCCTCCGCCCGCTTGCGCTCGGTGATGTCGCGGATCACCACGCTGGTGCGCGATTCTCCCTTCTCCATGCGGAAGACTACCGAAGAAACCTCGGCCGGAAACTTCGTGCCGTCGCTGCGGAGGAAGGTCAGTTCACCATAGAA
>CAZZLB010000894.1:0-1205 GCA_964654655.1 uncultured Rhodoferax sp.
AGAAACGTACCCCGCCGCGCCCACGAAAAACAGATGGGTCACCAACGACGCTTACGAGTGGGGACGTTTTTCACACGCTGTTGCATTTGCAATTTGAACTCGGGCCTTGCTGATTTTGAGCTTCATTTAGAAATGCGGCGATATTTTCAATGGGAATATCGCCCGTGAGAGAATGTGCTGGTGCGAGCACATAGCCGCCACCCGGAGACATTTTGTTAATTAGGGATTGGCATTCTCGTCGTACATCGTCGGGTGTGCCATAGGGAAATGTTTTTTGCACCGAAAGGCCTCCCCAAAAGCTCATCCGACCGCGGAATTGTTCACGTAGCTTCCATATATCCATTGCCTCTGGTTGAAATGGGTCAAATATATCAGTGCCACACTCAAAAATATCGTTCATAATATCTTCAACATTGCCGCAGCAATGTAAGCTTACCGCGAGCTTGCGCTTTTTGGTTGCGGCACAAAGGCGTTGGTAGCGAGGTTTGATAAATTCGCGCCATATGGTTGGACTAATAATGCAGGATGTTTGCGACCCCCAGTCGTCACCAAGATGAACACAATCGACGCCAAGGTCTGCAGCGTTTTCGATTATGCGAATGTTATATTCGGTAATGCGGTCTAAAAGATCATGCACAAATCTGGCTCATGAATGAGCCATTCAAATAGATTTTCCATGCCGCATAGCGCCCATGCTCGCTCAAAAAGAGCGAACCCGATGGATACCATGTGGTAATGATTGGGGTATCGTTTTTTGTCGTCTTCTATAAAGCCGTACACTTTTAGATTGTTAGCATTGGGAAAGTGGAAGCCAGTTAAGCTCGGTTCTTGGATTGGGGGCCGCTCGACGAGCCCTAAAGTTTTGTCATGAGTTTTGTCCCAAACGACGCCAAAAGTATCACGAAAAAAGTTGGGTTTTATCTCTTCCCAGCCGTTGTTAGTGTGAGATGCCACGACATACGAGCCGGTGTCAAGAATGGGATCGAATTTCTTGCCCAAGTGTCGGGCCCAATTTTCCTTGGCCTCTACCGTAAACTTAATGGTGAAAGGTACGGGATAAACATCTTCGTGGGCTAACACTTTTTTAAAAGCTTCGCGTGGGGTCATTTTATGGCTCTCATTGCTGGAAGGTTGCGAGGGTGATGGAGTCGAGTCCGGGCACCAAGCGGTCAGCCCCAAGCAACGCATGGTCGCCCCCGGTAATG
>CAZZLB010000895.1:0-1197 GCA_964654655.1 uncultured Rhodoferax sp.
GAATGGTGGTGTTCTTGGTGATCATCTTGGTCATCACCCCGCCCAGCGTTTCGATGCCCAACGACAGCGGCGTCACGTCGAGCAGCAGCACATCCTTGCGGTCGCCTGAGAGAACCTGTCCCTGAATCGCCGCACCCACGGCGACCGCCTCGTCCGGATTCACATCCTTGCGTGGCTCCTTGCCGAACAATTCCTTGACCTTCTCCTGTACTTTGGGCATGCGCGTCATGCCGCCAACCAGAATCACGTCATTGATATCCGATACGCTCACGCCAGCATCCTTGATTGCGGTACGGCACGGCCCGATGGTCCGTTCTATCAATTCCTCTACCAGCGATTCCAGCTTTGCGCGTGTCAGCTTGATATTCAGGTGCTTTGGACCTGAAGCGTCAGCCGTGATGTAAGGCAGATTGACGTCCGTTTGTGCGCTGCTGGAGAGCTCGATTTTGGCTTTTTCTGCAGCTTCCTTGAGGCGCTGCAGTGCCAGCACGTCCTTGCCCAGATCAACGCCCTGATCCTTCTTGAACTCGGCGATGATGAAATCAATGACGCGCTGGTCAAAGTCCTCACCACCCAGGAAGGTGTCGCCGTTGGTGGACAACACTTCAAACTGCTTCTCGCCATCGACATCGGCAATTTCGATGATTGAGACGTCGAAAGTGCCACCGCCAAGGTCATAGACAGCAATCTTGCGGTCGCCTTTTTCGTTCTTGTCCAGTCCAAAGGCGAGGGCGGCCGCTGTTGGCTCGTTGATGATGCGCTTGACATCCAGGCCGGCGATGCGTCCAGCGTCCTTGGTGGCTTGGCGCTGTGCGTCATTAAAGTAGGCCGGCACCGTGATGACGGCGTCGGTGACCGCTTCACCGAGGTAGTCCTCGGCCGTCTTCTTCATTTTGCGCAGAATATCGGCACTGACCTGCTGGGCAGAAATCTGCTTGCCGCGTACCTCGACCCAGGCGTCGCCGTTGTCGGCCGCAGCAATCTTGTAAGGCATCAGGTCGATGTCTTTCTGCACTTCCTTCTCGACAAATTTGCGACCGATCAGGCGCTTGACCGCGTACAGCGTGTTCTTGGGGTTGGTCACAGCCTGGCGCTTGGCAGAAGCGCCGACCAGCACTTCGCCGTGCGCCTGATAGGCTACGACAGACGGTGTGGGGCGCGCGCCCTGTGCGTTTTCAATCACTTTGAGGGATGTGC
>CAZZLB010000896.1:0-1197 GCA_964654655.1 uncultured Rhodoferax sp.
GCTTGGCTTCCGCGCTGTTGATCGCCACGTCGCTCGCGCCGGTGTCCACGAGCGCTTCCGTCGGCACGCCGTTGATGCGGATCGTGGTAAGGAAATGCCCCTGCGGGTTGGCTTGCAGGCTCACGGAGCCGCCGGCGGCCTGTCCTCTCCGCAACGTGCATCGCTTGCCGTCCACTTCAAGCTCGGCCTCCTCCCGCGTCGCTGAAATCAGCCGCACGCCCTCCGGTGAAGTCTGCCCGCTCTTCATCCGGCGGAGAACGTGGCCGTTCACCATCAGGTCGGCGTGGTCGGGCGCAAGGCCCACGACTTTTACCGTTGTCTCGCCAAACGACAGCGTTGTGGCAAGAAATCCCAACAGGATGGTGAAGGAAATGCGCGCAAGCCGCGTTGCGTTGGTTGTCAACATGCCGTTCTTCATGGATTGGCAGAACCTCAACACCACTTTAGCAGCAGGCCCCATGAGAGCAACCACGGAATTTCAATCCTCCGGCACGTAACGCGTGGCGACGGTCAGGCCGTCAAGCGACTTAATTCCCGGGGCGAAAAACGCGCTGGCAACGAAGCCGGCGACGTAGGTGACCACGCAGCCGATGCAGGCGTGCCAGAGAAACGACACCTTGGTCGCGAAACAAATCGGCAGCAGCACCGCGATGCCCACGAACCAGCCCACGATGGCGCCTTTGCCGTTGGCGCGCTTGGTGAGCATGCCGAGGAAAAACAGGCCCAGCAGCGGCCCGCCGGTGATGGCCATCATCTTGACCGCGCCCTCCACCAACGTCCCCATCCGCTCAACCACGAACGCCAGCGCGCACACCAACACCCCGAAACCGATGGTCATCCAGCGCGCCAGCCGCAGTTGCTGCCCCTCGCTCACATCCGGCCGCCAGAGGCGTTTGTAGAAATCCATCAGCGCGGCGGTGGTCATTGCGTTGATGCCCGACGAACACACGTTCATGCTCGCTGAAAACACTGCCGAGATCAGCAGGCCGCCCATGCCCGCTGGCAGCGCGTTGACGACGAAGTAAGGCAGAATTTGGTCCGCCTTCCGGATCGCGCCGGCCGCGAGCGGATCGAAGTGTTGCGACTGGTAGTAGGCGTAGAGCGCCACGCCCGACAGGTAGAAGAGCGACACCACGGGCAGCGAAATCCAAAGCCGCATCCAGAGGCCGCGTTGCGCCGTCTTCAGGCTCGTCGCGG
>CAZZLB010000897.1:0-1196 GCA_964654655.1 uncultured Rhodoferax sp.
GGAAAAGGCGATGCCCATTCACCAGTCCAACGTGGCGATTTTCAACGCTGCCACAGGCAAGGCTGATCGTGTTGGCATCAAACTGCTGGCTGACGGTAAACGCGTTCGCGTATACAAGTCCAGTGGTGAAGAAATCAAGGTGGCATGAACATGGCTCGTTTGCAACAACACTATCGCGAAAAGGTGGCGCCAGAGCTGATGGCCAAGTTTGGCTATACCTCTGCAATGCAGGTTCCGCGTCTCACGAAAATCACCCTGAACATGGGTGTGAGCGAGGCCGTGGCCGACAAGAAAATCATGGACCACGCAGTCGCTGACCTGAGCAAGATTGCCGGCCAGAAGCCGGTCGTCACCATGTCCAAGAAGGCCATTGCGGGTTTCAAGATCCGCGAAAACCAGGCCGTTGGCTGCATGGTTACATTGCGTGGCGTCAGGATGTTCGAGTTTCTGGACCGCTTCGTCACTGTAGCTTTGCCGCGTGTTCGCGATTTCCGGGGTATTTCCGGTCGGGCTTTCGATGGCCGCGGAAACTACAACATTGGCGTCAAAGAACAGATCATCTTCCCTGAAATTGAATACGACAAGGTTGACGCCTTGCGCGGTCTCAATATCAGCATCACCACAACGGCCAAGACCGATGAAGAGTGCAAAGCACTGCTCGCAGGCTTCCGTTTCCCCTTCAAGAACTGAGGTGACCTGTGGCTAAAATGGCTTTAATCGAGCGCGAACTCAAGCGCGACAAACTGGTTGCCAAGTACGCGAAAAAGCACGCGGAACTCAAGGCAATTTCCACGGACCTCAAGCGCAGCGACGATGAACGCGCAGCGGCCCGTCTGGGCTTGCAAAAGCTTCCACGCAATGCCAATCCGACGCGTCAGCGCAACCGCTGCGCAATCACCGGCCGTCCTCGTGGCACCTTCCAGTATTTCGGTCTGGCGCGTGCAAAGATTCGTGAAATGGCTTTTGCTGGAGAAATCCCCGGCATAGCCAAGGCTAGTTGGTAAGCGGTAGGAGACATAGACATGAGCATGAGTGATCCCATCGCCGACCTGTTGACACGCATTCGCAATGCGCAGATGGTGGCTAAAACCACAGTCAGCGTGCCTTCTTCCAAAGTGAAGGTGGCGATTGCCCAGGTGTTGAAAGACGAAGGCTACATTGACGGCTTCAAGATCAACAGTGAAGCCGGCAAGGCA
>CAZZLB010000898.1:0-1192 GCA_964654655.1 uncultured Rhodoferax sp.
GCCGATAAAGCTACTACCTGAGTAGCCCTCTCAGCGTGTGGTTAAAGTATGAACCTACCCACCGACAAAAGGCAACGCGACACGCCCTACTTAGCTAGCCTGTCCTCTAAAAGCATCTCGTAAATCTTGTCCACGCGTTGCTCTATGCGATCTACGCGGCCCCTGAGATTATGGCCCCCGTTGCCGTCAGGCTTTAGCTCAGCCAGGTAATACTTAACAAGGTGCCTAACAAGCCCAGCCATAAAGCCACTTAGCGTTGCTATCCCCAATAACAAAGCTATATATGACTGGGCCTGATTCATTACTTAGCGCCTAATCCGTATTGCTTTTCTTTAGGGTCAATACCTTTAAGAATAGGGGCTATAAGACTTGCTACCAGGGCATTAGCCAATACTTTAGGGTCAGTAATGCCTGACATATAAAGCGCGGCAACGCTTGCTAAAGCTGCACGGCCATAAGAGTACAGGGCAGCTGTTATTGCTTTTTTATTCATTATTGCTCCTTAGTGCCCTTAGTTGATCTGTTTGAGTACGCACACCGTGTTAGTGCCCGATGCGGTAACGCCGTAAAGGCCCTCATTATCGCCTACAGGTAACTCCATTTTATCGCCATTATCTAGCTTATAGCCGTTTGTAGTAGAGACGTTGGCAGCTCCAATATAAACCACACCGCCGCCTGAGTTGTGTAGCCATACAGTTTGGTCAAAACCTGTTGCAGCTACTAATACTGTGGCAGTAGTGCCTACGCTTACCTGTTCGCTAGTTGGCATTTTCTAATCCTAACTTTGTAATTAATGCCCTGACCTTTTCAGGGCTTAGTGCTATCTCAAAGTGCATCTCATCTTTACGGCTTTTGTAATCCCCGCCCCAGGTGAGGCCATACTTATGAGCTAGCGCTCTGAGCATTGGCACCTTTGCAGCATCAAAAGTACCTAACTGGCCTAGCGGGTGTTTTGAGGCGTTTAAATCTATAGCTGTGCCGCTACTGTGATTACTAAGTTTACCTGGCACTATTCTTACATCTCTGTAACAAAAACCCCAGTCATCTAGCGCCCCGCCTTCTAACGGCTCTATTAGCTCGTTAAACTCTTTAGCAAAGTTGATAAGCAACGGCGCCACCTTTTCAGCGCAACGCAACTTAAGGCTTGTGCCCTCTACTGCGTAGGCCTTAATGCCTATCTCGGCCTGATCCT
>CAZZLB010000899.1:0-1192 GCA_964654655.1 uncultured Rhodoferax sp.
ATACGCCGGGTACGGGTCTGACCACCGGCACAACGCCGCTGCAAACGCGCATCCATACCCCTGGCACGAGTCTGGGCACGGCACAGCCGGGTTCGGCTCAAGGCGGACCAGCCAACGGCGGACGCGGGATTCATACCCCCGGCACCGGACTGACCACCACTGCACCGGTGCCAGCGCCGGTGTCGGTTCCCGTCGTTAACTAAGACGACGAGTGCTGCTGCACGATTGGCGGCAGAACTGCTTCAAAAGCAGCAATTGATTCCGGGCCGAAGATCAGGCTGCCTGCCAGATGATCTTTTGCCTTGAATTCACCCAGCCCTCGTACTGCGCTGCGTACATGCTTTCAATGCGGTCGCGCTTGACCTTGAAGGTGGGCGTGATGATGTCGTTTTCCACTGACCAGGGCGTGGTGACCACAACCAGGCACGAGAGTTGCTCGTGTGGGTCCAGCGTTGCATTGACGTTCTGCAGATGGGTGGCTAGCGACGCTTGCAGCGTCGCCTTTGCCGCCGGATTGTCGATCTGTGCCACTGCGTTCGCATTGAGCAGCACGATACCCAAAGGCTGACCCAGGTTGGCGCCAGTGACCACGCAGGCTTCAAGTGCTTCATGCATCACCAGATGATCCTCAATCGGCGCGGGCGCAACGTACTTGCCTTTGCTGGTTTTGAACAAATCCTTCAGGCGACCGGTGATGTGCAGGCAGTCCTGTGCATCCACGAAGCCCTTGTCGCCGGTGCGAAGCCAACCGTCGGCAGAGAATATCTCACGACTCAGTTCCGGCTCCTTGTAGTACCCCAGCAGCGTCGCGTCGCTGCGCATCTGAATCTCACCGGTCTGTGCATCGATGCGTGTCTGGACACCAGCATAGGCCGGGCCGACGCTGCCTTCCTGGTTCTTGCCCGGCAATGTCAGGTGCGACAGTGCCAGGTTCTCGGTCATGCCGTAGCCTTCGTTGATCGGCAGACCCAGGTTGCGGTACCAGGCCAGCAGAGCCACCGGCATGGGCGCCGCGCCGCCGGCGGCGAGGCGACATTGGTCAAGGCCCAGGGCCTGGAGCAGCTTGCGCCGCAACAAGCCGCCCAGCAGCGGGATCTTCAGCAAAAGCTGAAGTTTGGCCGGCGGCAATTTCTGGTGTACGCCCTGCTGAACCTCGACCCACAGGCGCGGCACCGAGAAGAAGATCGGGGGC
>CAZZLB010000900.1:0-1192 GCA_964654655.1 uncultured Rhodoferax sp.
GCCAGAGGCCAGAAAGGTCCTTGATCTGTGGTTTGAAGGAAAGCCGGTCACCAAACAGAACCTGAGCGAGTGGAAGAAGGGGGGTTACAAAGAGTGGCTGAGGCGACAAGAGGCGTGCGACATCGTCCGGCGGCTGGGCGAGAAGGCGGGCGCTTTGGCCGTCGCCGCTGGCGAAGCGCCGATCAGCGACCAACTCTCGACCGTGCTGACTCTGGAACTGGTGGACATCGCCCAGACGCTGCTGGATGAAACGGCCGACACCCAAGAGCGGTGGCAGCGGTTGCAGGAACTGTTCCGCGTTCTTGCCCGCGTGCGCCAGGGCGATTTCAACGCCGGCAAGCTGACGTTGAAGCGGCTCCAGTGGCATGTGGAAACTGCGAAGGAGACCGCACGGAAGGAAAGTGTGAAGGAGGCAATGCCAGTCTTTAACCTGCTGATGGAAGAGGCGGTTCGTATAGGATTGGACTTGCACGGGCATAACGATCAGCGCGCCAAAGGCATTATGGACAAATACTTCCGCCCGGATGACAACCGGATCGCCAGTTCTCCTACCCAAGCCGACGGTCCAAGTTTAGTCCAAGCCAGTCCAAGCCAGTCAAACCCAGTCAAAGCAGAATGAAGAGACATAACCCAGCATGGACAGGCGGGACGACTGCCCTACTTTCAACTCGCAGTTGCGCCGGCGACAGTCTGCTATTACTGTCTCGCCAATTTATGGCTACGACCTTGCACAACCTTTTCAGTTCACTGCAAACCTTCGACGCCGGCGCGGGCCGGAAAGGACAATTCTACTCGTTGCCGGCGCTGGAAGCCGCGGGCGTCGGGCCGGTCTCTGAGCTGCCCGTCAGCATCCGCATCGTGCTCGAGTCGGTGCTGCGCAACGTGGACGGCAAGAAAGTTACCGAGCGCGACGTGCGCACGCTGGCGAACTGGAACGCGAAGTCGCCCGCGGCGGAGGAGATTCCATTCATCGTTGCGCGGATCATCCTGCAAGACTTCACGGGTGTGCCGTTGCTGGTGGACCTTGCCGCGATGCGCTCGGCTGTGGCGCGGCTCGGCAAGAACCCGAAGATGATCGAGCCGCTCGTGCCGGTGGACCTCGTCGTGGATCACTCCAACCAAACGGACTTCGCCGGTTCGGCTGACGCATTCCGGCTGAACATGGAGCTGGAGTTCAAGCGCAACCGCGAGC
>CAZZLB010000901.1:0-1190 GCA_964654655.1 uncultured Rhodoferax sp.
CCGACGAGCGCGATCTTGATCGTGTCGCTGCTCTCCGCGTAGCCGGGCCGCGCCAGCGTAGCGCCTACCACGGCCGTGGCGGAGGTCTTGAGAAATTGGCGGCGGGAAGAGAGGAAGGCGAAACGTTGGGGATTCTTGTCTTGGTTCATGGTTGTTCCGGTTGTTTGGTTGTCCATGTCGTGCTGTCACCGTCAACAGGCGGCCACAGCTTTCGTGTCTTTGTGCGCTCACTCTATTGAAATGGCCAGCGCAAATCTTGCACAATCGTCCGGCGGCGGATTTTACAAACCGCAGCCGTCCGCCTTCGTCACAGCGTCACAAAATAAGAACGGCAGGCGCGATCAATCAGCCCCGGCTCCAACGCCGGCGTTGTGTTGCGATATTGCGCGATCTCGATGATCTGCTCGATCAGGTCGCGTGGATGCACCGCGCGAAACGGCCGGCCGGCTTTCTGGTAGTGTTCGGCGACGAGGTGCGAAAAACCCTCTTCGTTGAATTCCACCTTGCGGCTCCGGCAGGCGCGCTCGAAAATCTCGCGGAACTGTTGCGGCGTGGGATTGTCCACTAGAATCTTGTGCCGGATGCGCCGCAGGAACGCCTCGTCCACCAGGTCCTTGGGCGCGAGGTTTGTCGAGAAGACGATCGTCACGTCGAACGGGAACTCCACCTTCTTGCCGCGCATCAGCGGCAGGTAGTCCACCCGTTTTTCCAATGGCACCATCCAGCGGTTCAGGAGTTCGCGCGGCTCCAGCCGCTGGCGGCCAAAGTCATCAATGATGAACGTGCCGTTGTTGGCCTTGACCTGCATCGGCGCTTCGTAGGTCTTTGATTTCGCGTCGTAGAGCAGCTCCAGCATCTCCAACGTCAACTCGCCGCCGACCACGATCGTCGGCGGACGGCAGCGCACCCAGCGTTGGTCCGGCTCGCCGACGCGCGGCAGGCGCGCCCCGCCGGATTGCGCGTTCGGCGTGAGCACGTGATCCAGCGGGTCGAACACCCGCACAATGTGCCCCTCGACATGGATGGCGTGCGGAACGAAGACGTCGTAGTTCTGTATCCAACCGAGCGCCTCGGCCAGCAACGTTTTGCCGTTGCCAGGCGGCCCATACAGGAAGATCGAGCGCCCGTTGTTCGCCGCCGGACCGAGTTCCTCCAGCAACTCGTCGCTAACCACCATATTCTGGAGCCCC
>CAZZLB010000902.1:0-1189 GCA_964654655.1 uncultured Rhodoferax sp.
GTTTCGATGTGCTCCTGCTTGCCTATCAGTGCGTCGATCGCTGTGTGCATGATGCCGTGCTGTTCCCGGTTGTGATTTGGCTACTGCTGTGGCGGCAATTCTGAATATTATAGAACACTACTACTCGCCTTCCGGACACCCTGGTTCCTTACGGGCTCGGCAAACTCTCTGGCGAAAGGGGGGGGCGGGCCACTTTTTTTCGGGCTTCTTCATGTTGATCGCGTGGAAGCCAAAGGGCATGCTGCCACTTTTGGCTATCGGGGGCGAGAGGCGAATGGATTTGAGGTTCGAGCTCGGCTAGTCAGCGCGCCCCGGCCAAATGTCGACACGTACCGTTTGGCCGCCCCATGTACCGCTGAAATTGGGAGATCGATTCACCGTGGATCGATTCCGATCAAACTACCCGCAACCGTCCGGCGAGCTATTTTTTGCTCATTCCCAACTGAACTCTTATCCACGGAACCCAGTGAGAAATCAGGCGGCGGCTTTCAGCGGTGCGGTCGGTGTTTCTCGTTTGCTGGCATTGAGCACTTCGACGGCAACAACCTTTCCGGCCTCGTCAAAGTCCAGGATGATGCCCGGCTGTACTTGCTCAGACTCGATGATTTTGCTATCGGCCAGTCGCACGTAGAGCGCATCGACTTCCGGATCGTATTCAATTTTCATAATTTGCCTTTCATGGTGCGGTCAAAATAGACCGTAACGACATGGGGCGGTGTCTTGGTCTGATTGAAGATCACGCGAAGCACACGATAGCCGAAACCGGCTATCGGACGCAAGGCATGCCGTAATTCCGGATCGTCCGGGTCGAGTTCTGTGCTCAGCGGGCTGTGCATCGTCTCGGAAATCCAATCGAGGTGAATTCCCCTCTCCCGAACGGAGTCTTCGGCATGCTTGCTCAACGTGTAGTTCATGCCATCAGTCTAAGGCATTTGTGCGGTCAAAGACTTGCCAAGACAGCGACTGGACGATACGCCCATCCAGCACAATCCGTCCTTGTTCAGCCAGTTGCCGTGCTGGACGGAAAATGAAATGTCTTAGAATGCTGCTTTGCTCCGCGTTTGAGGCTTTCACCATGTACAAGATCGTTCTGCTTCGCCACGGCGAATCCACCTGGAACCAGGAAAACCGCTTCACCGGGTGGACCGACGTCGGCCTTACCGAAAAAGGCCTGGCCGAGGCGGTCGCC
>CAZZLB010000903.1:0-1187 GCA_964654655.1 uncultured Rhodoferax sp.
CGAGAAAGCCTGGCGCACCCAGCGCCGCTCGCGCTCCGTGGCAAAGTGGTGCACGGCGCTGGTCAGGACAAAGCTCAGCACAATAGCCAAGGTCGGATTGATGGCATCAAGCAACATATGCTCCACCACATAGGCGTACCAGACACTCGCCCACAAGAGAAGCAACAGCACTGCGGTCAGCAGTGCCGACCGCCGCGCCGTCGCGCGCAAGGCATACAGGCCGACGATCAAGGACCCGGCCAGCAGCAACAATGCCTCGGCCGCGCTGGACCCGCTCGGGCGATCCAGATACTGCCCCGTCAGCATCTGTTCCAACGCCATGGCGTGGGCTCGCACACCGGGCATCAACTCGCCCCAGGGGTCATAGCGCAGATCCAGCAGGCCATGCACCGAGGTACCGACCATCACAATCCTTCCTTTGAGCTCATCAGCGCCAACCGTCCCATCGAGAACCTGCGCTGCGGAGATGAACTTCGTGGCTCGGTCCTGGCTGTACTGCAACCAAATCTCGGCCTTGTCGTCGGTGGGCACCACCATTTGACCAATGCGAACACTTTGTATCCCCGCTTCCATGGGATTCGCAACACCCTTGGTACTCACATAGAGGTTGGCTGCACCCTGGTAGACGCGCAGGGCCTCGGCACTCAAACTCGGCACCACCTGGTCACCCAGACGCATCAGCAAGGGCACCCGACGCACCACACCGTCCGGATCGGGAATAAAGTTGATAGCACCCAAACCACTCGCGCTCTCAGACAGTACCGGCAAGGGCCAGACAGCCGTATCGAACTTGTGCAGCCATTGCACTGGATCCTGTTTGGCGTCGTCATGTCCCTTGCTGATGACACGATACGGCAATTTGGGTAGGGCGACCGGCGTGGACTTTCCGGTCGTTACAGCGTCGCCGTTGGAGAACAGCGTTCCCAGCACCACGCCATTGCCCACGAGCGCCCGCGCCAACACCTCATCGTGGTCCGGCAAGCCCCTGAGCAGGACGCTGGCCTGTGGGTCCTGCCAGAGCTCGGCCATCGCTTTGGGCGAGGTGCGATCAGGCTCGGCCAGCAGCACATCAAACGCAATCACCTTCGCGCCCGCCACGTGCAGGCGTTGCACCAGATCGGCGACACGCGTACGTGGCCAGGGCCATTGGCCATAGGCTTTCAGACTTGCCTCATCAATGTCCACCA
>CAZZLB010000904.1:0-1183 GCA_964654655.1 uncultured Rhodoferax sp.
CCTGACAATTTCGAGCTCGCTAGCTTCAAGTCTTCAATGTGAGAGGGGCTAAGGGCATCAGTCACAAGTTAAGGAATTCGTAGCCATGTCAAGTGGAAAGCGATGGGGTTAGACTGCGCTGACGTGCAGACTTGCGCGGTCGTTTGATGATCCCCAAGTCGCGGGCTCCTTCGGCCAGGTAGCGGATGGGGTTGGTTGCGGGGTCACGCTGCATCGCCCCCACCACGAAATACAAACTGCGGTAGACCATTTCCATTGAGATCTCAGCGAAGGGGCGCTCCAGCGCCTCGGCTACGGCGTCAGTCAAGTCAACCAGGACGGCATAGAGGATCCAGGTGGCCCACAGCTGAATTTCTACTGCGTTTTGCGCCCCGCCATAGAAATAGGCGAGCCCCAACAAGCGCTTGGCGATGGCGAAGGCATCTTCCACCCGCCACCGCTGAGCGTAGAGGGCGACGGCGTGGGCAGTAGGCAAATCCAGGGGATCGAGCGCATTGGTCAGATACCGATAGATCGTCCCCTGGGTCTGGATCTCGATCAGGCGCACCTGTTGACGAGTGGCGTCACGGCCCACCCAAACAAGACGATCCTGCACGCTGGTGTGTACGAAAACGCGTTCGACCTCGTACTTCAGGTTCGTTTTCGCTCGCGTCAGCCAGGTGATACCCCGCGTGCTCAGCGCCGCCCACTGGGCAAAGTCGGTAAAGCCGCGATCGACGATCAGCAAGGCACCGGCCGGGATGGCCGCATGTAGCCGTGACCAAAAGCGTGTGTCATGACCCGCCGGGTCGGCGTCGTACCAAACCTGCCGCGGCAGGCGTGTGGTCAAATCCAGCAGGGCCATCATCCGCCCAGCCAGCGGTGCCGCTGCCGTTTCCCGCAGCAGGCCGATTTTGCGCAATAGTACATCCAGCGTCGACCCATCGGCGATCAACACTGCCGCATACCGGGCACGTGCCCAGGCAATAATCGGCGGCAAGGGGCGTTGACGTGCCTGCCAACGCGCGTGCACCACCGGCAAGATGGTATTCAGCACCCGTTCAAACAGTTCCGCAGGCAGGCTGCGCAGGCGTTGGGCCAAGGCCTGCTGCGTCAGCTCACGCAACGGGGGAACCCACAGCAGGGTTTCTCGACGCACCACCCGCACCAGTTCCGCCACCCCGCCGTCGCCCGGCGGCGCGTT
>CAZZLB010000905.1:0-1181 GCA_964654655.1 uncultured Rhodoferax sp.
CGCCCGCAAACTCGCCAGCATCCGCTCATGGGACGACGTGAAATTCTGGTCGCGCGCCGGCCTCAAGGTCCTCGGCCACCTCAAGGACTTCAACTTTCTCGGCATCGGCGGCAGGCAACGCCAGCAGGCGAAGAAGCAAGCGGGCTGCGGTTGCAAGTGAAGTCGTGCCGACTGCGGACGTCGCCGTAATCAGCCAGATATTGCTGGTCCACACGCATCGCCAGTTCTGTCACTCGTTCCACCACCGGTAGCTTGTCCTGCCCGTCCAATAACAAATTCTTCTCCAAAGCAACTCCCAAGTCCCTCGGTTCGAAACACCCGTAAAATGCAAAGTTCCTCGGAATGGGAAAAACAAGCTTGGCGTTGCCGCGGTTGGAGCCTGATAATGAACGCGCCTTTGAACACCGACATGACAACCTTATGAGAACCATCATCTGTTCGCTCTCCATTCTCTTGCTCGCGGCGCTAACTATGGCCGCCGGCGAACCGCAACCGTTGATCTCCAAGCCCGGCAAGCTGCTGCTCAGCGAGGAGTTCTCCGGCGCAATGATGCCGGCGAAATGGCAACCGGGCGGGCGGGCGAAGAGCTTCAGCGTCGTGGACGGCGCGTTGCAAGGTGTCTGCGCGCCGGACGATAGCCACGGGCCGGCCATCTGCGTGCCAGTGGAAGGGCGCGATCTCACCATCGGGTTCTCGATGAAGTTCGCGAAGCCGGGGCTGGTGCTGTTCCTCGTGGACGGCGAAAGCAAGTTTGGCGGCACGGCGCACTTGTTGCGCGTGGCGCTCGGCAACAAGTTCGCCGCGTTGCAACAGGACCGCGGCGGCCTTGAATCGAAAAAGGAGCAGGCGGCGGAGAAAGCGAAGGCCGCCAAGGAAGGTCGCAAGCTGTCGTCGCCGACAAAGGAGCAACTCGCCGACCCGAAGTTTTACCGCACCGAGACGCTCGATCGGAAGCCGGCGAAGTTGGACGATGGCCAGTGGCATCGCGTGCTCGTCGAGATTTGCGGCAACGACGCCGTGGCGCAAGTGGATGGTGTGGTGCTGCGCGCGAAGGGCAGTGTGTTCGATGAGAAGAAGGCGCGGCTTTATTTCCTCATCGGCATGAGCGGCACGATGCTGGTTGATAACGTGAAGGTGTGGGAGAACACGCCGCTGCTAGTGGAGAAGAAGTGAGGTTATGA
>CAZZLB010000906.1:0-1180 GCA_964654655.1 uncultured Rhodoferax sp.
GAAGGCAAAGGAAAACAGATGAGCACGTCAAACGTTCGCGAACAACTTGAGAACTCGATCAAGGACTGCACCTCAATTCCAGAGGCGGTGGACCGTCTCCAGAAAAAGGGCGTCGTCCTACGGCCGTATTCGATCGAGGCGCTTTTCGGCAAGGGCGTCTCCACGGCGCTGGCGGAATTGGTCCGTGCGCTGTCGGACGGCAACATTTTCGTGCGCGACGTGCACGGCTCGACCTGCATGTTGGTGATTTACCGCACCGGGGACTTGATGTATCTGCAAGGCGAGTTCAGCGTCGCCGCGTCGGAATCGTGAGGAAGCGGAAAAGCCGTTGACGCCGGGTGGCGGGGGAGTTTAGGGTGCGCGGCGTTTAGGGCGCGTAGCTCAGTTGGTTAGAGCACTACCTTGACATGGTAGGGGTCACAGGTTCGAATCCTGTCGCGCCCACCATTTTTGGCCCGGCACAGACGCACGGATGCCGCCCGCTTCACTGAGCGTCACGCACTTGCACAACAAGAGCGGGAATCGTCTCGAGGATGATTTTCAAATCCAGCCAGAGGGACTTGCGGCGGACGTAGGCGATATCCAATCACACTCATGCCTGTCTTCTCTCCATTGACTGCGAGTGTGTGGCGCAGGCCAGATGCCACGCGAAATGAAGCATGCGAACCCCTCTTCCTATCCCGCAAATATTAGCGATTCCCCAGAAACACAGCGGTTTCAAGCAACACAACCGGCCGCCATCGGCTCGTCGTGCGCGCAATGCCGACATGCGCCCGCTTTACATCCGCAATGCGACCAACCCGATAACTCAAACGGAAGATTGCCTGAACGCCGACGACAATGGAAAAGCCGCCAATTCACATGGCGGCAGCGCCATGTCTTCAACTCACAACCGGAAGTCCCCCATCCAACACTAAAACACCGGCGCGAAATCGCCGCGACCGTCAAACGCCAGCGGCGCAGGCTCAGTCTCTTTGCGCAGGTCGGAGCGCTGGCTCAGATCTTCGAGATAGGCTTCCGACGCCAGCACGGTCTCGCAACTCAGCGTGTTCTTGATCCAGAGTGCCTTCACCTTGCGCGTGTCCGGCAGGCCGCTCGTGGACAGCGCCACCTCCAGCGCCTCGCGGTCGGTTGGGAAATACATCGGCATCCGCGAGTTCACCGGCGTCAACGCCGTGAT
>CAZZLB010000907.1:0-1175 GCA_964654655.1 uncultured Rhodoferax sp.
CATATGCACTCAACATAGTTGGGTGGATAAATACAGATTTCCCAGAGCAACTAGAAAAGCAAATCCATCTTGAGATGGCGCATTGCAAACTAGTTAAGCCAAGCGGAAACGGCGAATGGTTTGACCTTACTATCGCCGAAACCAAAAAGGTCATAGAAAAACACAAACATGGAATCATCACTAACCACAATCACCGCAACGCTCCGGGGCATCCGGCCCATTCTGTTCGACCGTTACGCTGGGGACAACAACACCAAGTTGAAAACGCTGGAAAAGTTTTACACCAACGAAAAGGGTGGGATTGTTTTGCCGGTGCTAAACGTATTTTCGCTGCTGACTGCCCAAAACACGGACTCGGTGGCAGCGCGCTTCTACGGAAAGCAGCGCCGTGACATTGCGCTCGGCATCAATGCGTTCTGCAACATCACCCCTAGCGGCGTCGTTTCAGATGACATGATTGATGCTCCAATCACGGACCAGTCAGGAAGGCAGTATAACGTGAAGGATGATTGCATCCGCATCGTTCAGCACGTTGCTCGCATGAAAAAATCAGGGGCAGCGATTCCAAATCCAAAGGAGCGCCCAATGATTCCCACTGGGTGGCAGATTAAGCTTGATTTTACATTGTCAGAAAACAATTTCGTAACCGCCACAACGCTGCGAAACATGATTGAGCAGGGCGGAATCTTGGGGCTTGGAACTTTTCGTCCAATCTTCGGACGCTACACGGTTGAATGGGAATAAAAAATTTTAGTTTTGCGCGGAGTGGCGCGGCAAGGCTGGGCCGGGCCTGGCAGGGCGAGGCTTGGACGGGCGCGGCTAGGCTGGGCGGGGCATTGAGTGGCTATCACGAGACACGCGGGCGGTTAACAGCGTGATTTTCTACAACCTCTCCATGAACGGGTTCAAGTCCGTGGCAATGTGGTCTAGGGCTTTGATGGCCGCGTCGAACAGTTCGTATTGAGCAAGCGGGGTCAGTTCGCCGTTGACGATTGGGAAGAACGGGCGTTCTGGCATCTTACCTTCGCCGTCTTGGTGAACTTCTCCGTACGGACAATCCGCGTAATCCTGATACACAATCGCATAGTCAGGATACGAAGCGTGCTTGATGGAGCGCGATAGTTGCCCCGAGACATACAGGGTGGCGTAGGGACGCATCACCCGTTTCGCATACC
>CAZZLB010000908.1:0-1174 GCA_964654655.1 uncultured Rhodoferax sp.
GTACCATCAAGGGTGACGGCTTTACCGTAGAAGTGCATTGCTGGCGGGCAGGTTGTGAGCATGACTGCCAGTATAGCGGCATACACGTAGAAGGCTCGCTAGACAACGTCATCAAACAGCGAATAGCTGAGCATGTCAGGGACAACAATGGCTGGACAGAAAGCACGGATTGGAATATCGTAATACTATGAGCGAGAGGAAACAAGCACCAAAGGAGTGCGGACTGTGCGGAGGTTATGAATACGTGAATGTCCCTGTCGCGGTGGACGGGCGTGGCAGGGCAGTCAAAAGATATGTGCTCTGTGAATGCGCCAGCGAAGTAACTATCAAAGACCGCGAACGGTTCTGTGGACAGTTAAACAATGCTCTATCACACGCAGTAAACTATGGACAAACACATTAACGAACTCGGCCTAACTGGCCCCGGTGTGGAGCCTGTCTCCATCCCCGAAATTGACGAAGCAGCGGACAAGTATGAACGCTGTCACGCAGAGATGGAAGTGATAAAGGAAGAACTTGAGGGCTACCGGTTAGCTCTCATGGAAGCCTTGAACAACCATCGCGCAGAACTCCTTGAGGAGCCTAACGGCGGCTACTCGTATCGCTATGAGGATAGGGTAGTCAAGCTGGTTCCCGGCAAGGAGAAGCTGTCCGTCAAGTCTATCCATGAACCCAAAGCAGAAACTTCCTTCGAAGAAGCTTGAGCCACTTGTAGTCACACCCCTTGACGGGGAACTGGTTCGCTTCCACGTAGGCTCCCGCTCTAGGGCGGGGGCTTTTTACTTGGTGGACTTGGAGGAGAACAACTGGCTAGGTAAATGTAGCTGTATCAACTTCGAGATGGTAGGGCAGCCCAAGTATAACCGGGGCTACCCTCCCTCAGACTCTTTGCGCTGCTCGCACATCAAGCGGGCCAGGTGCTACGTGTTGGACGAAGTGTTGCCTAAACTGGTGAAGGCTCTGAGACATGACGCCTAGCAAGTCGCAAGTAAACCTTCCCAAGCTCTGGGAGAAGCGTAGGGAGCTACGGAAGAGGGCTGCCAAGCTGGACAAGCTCATCAAGCTGGACGAGAAGGAGGCGGAGAAGTATTTGAAGCAGGCGTTCAAATAGTCCTTGCGCTTGCGCAAAAGGGTGGTATAGTCGGGGTATGAACCTAGACAACATGCGCAACGC
>CAZZLB010000909.1:0-1172 GCA_964654655.1 uncultured Rhodoferax sp.
CGATTATGCAGAGTATCTCATTGGAACGATTAACGAGTTACCAACCGCACCGCCGTCCACGGAAACTCCCTCTCCCGCCCCCGCTGAAAGCCGCCCCCAGAGCGTCGCGCAGGAGACTGCGCTCAATCCAAATCCGGGGGCATTTTTCCAACCAGACGAAACACTCGTCATGCACTCTCCACACACGGGAGAGGATACGATGGTGAACTATCGCGGCCCGCTGGGGGACAAGTCTGTGGTCGTAATGAACGGACACCAGATGTCGGTGCCGACAGAATGGCTCCGCAAAGAAGGCTCTGCGCTCAATCCGGCAAAAACCCAGAATGCACTTGAATCTCCTGTGGCTAGTGGTGGCCCTTCTACTCAGCTTCCTCAATCCAATCCAAGACCTCCTGGACCGAAGGAAGCGCCGATGCCAAAGACCAAATCGGGACTGATTGACGAGCTTCTTGGAAAGAGACCCGACCAGTCCGACCGTTCGGAATACGCTTCGCAGAAACGTGTGCAATGGGACACGGATGCCAGCCAGCTTTCCAAGTTCTCCAAGTCGGAACTGGAGTCCAAGGTCAGCAGAAAGCGTAAAATGCTGTCCCGACAGAAGGAAATGTCCGAGCTTATTCCGCCTGTAGTGGAAAGCCTGAAAAGCGCCATCGAGTCATCCGGGAACAACTGGAGGACGACAGTCGCAAACCTAGCCGCTGAAAACGGATTTCAAGACTACCACACCATTCCGAGCAACTCAAAAGGGGAGGAACTGTATCGGCTGGCTGAAAAAATTGTTGAGCACCGCAAAAGAAATTCGCAGGGACAGGTTTTCACCCCCGAACAGGCCACCACCCCACCTCAAAAGCCCCCCGCCGAGATGACCGCCTCGGAGATTAACAAGCGGCTGGATAGGCTAGCCAAGCAATCTGAACAGATCACCGATGAGTTCATTTCCGCAGGCCGGGGCAGTGAGAGGCCGAGCGACTACCTCAAGAAGAATGATCCGTTGAGTGTGCGCGCTCAGGAAGTCGCCAAGGAGATCAGCTCCTTGCGAAATGAGATCGAGCTTCGCTATGGGCCGAACGCTCCGAGCAGGCTACCCACTCGCGGATTCCCGCCGCGCGCCAAGGCTTCCCCACAAACCATCACTGGCTCCAATGTGCAAACGGGCACTGAAATGCCGGTGC
>CAZZLB010000910.1:0-1170 GCA_964654655.1 uncultured Rhodoferax sp.
GGTACCACCAATGGCTACATTGTAGGTGGTTTGATCTGGGTAGATGGTGGATCCAGAGAGGGTCCAAACTCCAACATTGCCACTTGATCCAAGGTTACTCCAGGAGAGATTTCCAGAACCATCATTGACTAATCCGTATCCTGCACCGGCTGCTTGGGAGGCTGGGAAGGAATATGCAACGTTATTGATCTTGGTGAGGTTACCATTGGAATCAACGGTGAATTTGTTAGCTACATCAAAGAGAGCACCTGGAGTATTGGTTCCAATCCCCACGTTACCATTTTGAGTAATAACGAATCTGGTTAGTCCAGAGGAACTGGCAGTGAAGATGTCCCCTGTTCCCTTGTTATCAACGACCATGGCAGCAAAGGATGTTTGGCCAGAGAAGCTAGCAACAGAGAGAGTACCAGAATTACCACGGACATCAAGGAGAGTAACGGGAGTGGTGGTACCAAGACCAAGTCTGTGGTTGGTACCATCCCAGAAGAAATTGGAGTTGTCTTGGGATAAGATACCATTGGCTCCAGCGTAGAGAACTGATCCAGCGGTGGGAGCGTACCAGGTTGGAGCTCCTGCTCCTCCAGAGATTAGAGCTTGACCAGAAGTTCCTACGGCAGAGAGAGCTAATGTGGTGGCATTGGAATATGCAATTGATCCGTTACTGGCAGTTAGAGATGTACCTGTACCACCTCTTGAGAGAGCAACATATTGTTCTGATGTTAAGGTATTAGTGTCACTCCAGTATGCATTGTATCCTGCAGTGCCAGTACCAAGAGCGGCTGTGCCTGTGGCTGGAACAGTCAAAGTGTAGGTACCAAGGTTTAAGGTTCCTGATCCGGTGGCTATGACATTACCATTGAAGGTTCTGGCTACGATGTCACCAGTACCATTGATGGAAGCATCAGAATTTCTGCCAACACTGAAGAGAGTTAATGGATTGGCAGTGCCAATGCCAACAGAGCCAGTTTGAGTAATAACGAATCTGGTTAAGCCAGAGGAACTGGCAGTGAAGAGATCACCAATGCGGTTATCAACTACTAATCCGGCAAAAGCAGTGGAACCAGAGAATGAGGCTATGGGTTGAATACCAGAGATGGCTTTGACATCAAGAGCGGCTAGAGCTGTGGTACCACCAATGGCTACATTGTAGGTGGTTTGATCTGGGTAGAT
>CAZZLB010000911.1:0-1168 GCA_964654655.1 uncultured Rhodoferax sp.
GCGAAATAGACATTGTGATCACGCGCCAGCATGTGCTGACCGGCAACTGGCAAGTGCTTTATGACGAAATGTTGGCTTACCGCCAGGCCTGTGGCAAGGCGCACGTGAAAGCCATTCTTGCCGCGGGCGATCTGGTGACGCTGGAAAACGTGGCGAGGGCGTCCTGGGTCTGCATGATGGCAGGCGCCGACTTCATCAAGACCTCCACTGGCAAGGAAGGTGTCAATGCGACGCTGCCGGTGGCGCTGGCCATGACGCGCGCCATTCGCGACTACTTTGAGCGTTACGGTTTTCGCGTTGGGTTCAAACCGGCCGGCGGGGTTTCGTCGGCCAAGTCGGCACTGCAGTACCTGATCGTGATGGCAGAAGAACTGGGCCGCGAGTGGCTGGAGCCGCAACTCTTTCGCATCGGCGCGTCCAGCTTGCTGACCGACATCGAACGTCAGCTCGAACACCATGTGACCGGCAATTACTCGGCCAATCATCGGCACGCATTACCATGACAAGCATCACTGACATTCTCAAGACCATGGATTACGGCCCGTCGCCAGAAAGCCAGAAGGAAGCCCTTGCCTGGCTGGCGCAGCATGAACGCCGCTTCGGTCTGTACATCAACGACACCTGGAGCGCGCCGGGCAACACATTTGCCACGTTCAATCCGGCCGATGGCAAGGAACTCGCGCAGCTGACACAAGCCACGAGTGCGGATGTGGACCATGCTGTCGCGGCAGCGCGCGGCGCGCTGGCTGGCTGGCAGGCGCTGGGCGGCCATGGGCGAGCCAAGGTGCTGTATGCACTGGCACGCCAGTTGCAGAAGCATGCACGCCTGTTTGCCGTGCTGGAAACGCTGGACAACGGCAAGACCGTGCGCGAGAGCCGCGACGTTGACCTGCCGCTGGCGGCGCGCCATTTTTATCACCATGCCGGTTGGGCGCAGTTGCTGAGCGAAGAGTTTGCCGGCTACCGTGCGGTCGGCGTGGTCGGGCAGATCGTGCCCTGGAATTTTCCGCTGCTGATGCTCGCCTGGAAGATTGCACCGGCACTGGCAGCGGGCAACTGCGTGGTCTTCAAGCCGGCCGAGTTCCCCTCGCTCCCAGACCTGCTGTTTGCCGACATCTGCCAGCGCGCCGGCGTGCCAACGGGTGTCGTCAACATCGTGACCGGCGAC
>CAZZLB010000912.1:0-1167 GCA_964654655.1 uncultured Rhodoferax sp.
CCAACTACTTTGTCCGTACTGAAAAAGCGGGGCAAATCCACGACTACGTGCTGACGCTTTTTGAGCGACTGAGTTTTGCCCAGCTGCCCTTCTATCTGCGCCTGATGAAACACCTGGCCCAGCGTGCTATCCCGGTGCCTGAGCCGACTGCCAACGCCCGGGGCGAACTGGTCTTTGAGCTCCAGGGCAAACCGGCCGCCGTCGTCAACAAGCTGCGCGGCCAGAGCGAACTCGCTCCAACGCCCGCGCACTGCGCTGCAGTGGGTCAGACGCTGGCCAAAATGCACCTGGCGGGCAGTGATTTTCCCCTGACGCAACCCCATCTGCGCGGACTGGCGTGGTGGAACGAGACGGTGCCGGTGGTGTTGCCCGAACTCGACGCGGTACAAGCAGCACTGCTGCGCAGTGAATTGGCGTACCAGAATGAGGTGGCTGCTTCTTCGGCCTACGCTGCTTTGCCGCGCGGCCCCATCCATGCCGATCTGTTTCGCGACAACGTGATGTTTGAAATAGTGGATGGCCGGCCCCTTTTGAGCGGCTTTTTTGACTTCTATTTTGCCGGCATCGATAACTGGATTTTTGATCTGGCTGTGTGTCTGAACGACTGGTGCGTGGACCTGTCTACCGGTGCCCACCACGCGCAGCGTGGGTGCGCCCTGCTGCAGGCCTACACCGAGGTGCGCGCACTGAACCAGGCAGAGCTTGCCTTGCTGCCAGCGATGCTGCGCGGGGCCGCCCTGCGCTTCTGGATTTCACGGCTGTGGGATTTTCACCAGCCGCGCGCGGCCAGTTTGCTCAAGGCGCACGACCCGAGCCATTTTGAACGCGTGCTGCGCCAGCGCGTGGAGCACCCGATAGAGTCTGCTGCTATGCTGCAACCCGCATGAAACTCAACATCATCCCCGCGCGCACCGGCATTGCCTGGGTCAAGCAGGGTATGCGGACCTTCTTCAAGCAGCCGCTGGCGCTCGCCGGTCTGTTTTTCATGTTCATGGCGGTGATGACGGTTGCCAGCCAGGTGCCCGTGATTGGCTTTGTCCTGGCGATGACCTTGCTGCCGGCGGCAACGCTGGGTCTGATGGTGGCAACCCGGCAAGCCAGCGATGGGCGCTTCCCCATGCCTTTGGTCTTGCTGGCGGCTTTTCGGGCTGGGCGGCAACAGGCGCG
>CAZZLB010000913.1:0-1166 GCA_964654655.1 uncultured Rhodoferax sp.
GCCCGGAAATGCTGAACTCGCTATCGGCGCCATCGGCGAGGACGGCAAGCCTTGCCTGAACGATGTCGCGCGAATGGTTGGCGCGGACGATGACTATGTGTCCAGGCTGGCGGCGCAGAAGCTTGAGGAAATCCGCGAACAAGCCCGGCTCTATCGCGCGGTGAAGAAGAAATCCTCGCCGGCCGGCCGCCTTTGCATTCTCGTGGACGACGGTTTGGCCACTGGCGCGACCATGTTCGCCGCCGTTCATGCGGTCCACGCCGAACGGCCCGCTTCCATTGTCGTCGCCGTGCCCGTCAGCCCCGACGACACGCTGGCGAAAATCCGCGAGATGCGGAAGATGGGCGACGTCATCTGTCTCGAAGTGCCTGCGTGGTTCAGTGGCGTCAGCCAAGTTTACGACGACTTCGAGCAGGTCGAGGACGAAACAGTAGTGGAACTGCTAAAGGAGTTCGCCGGATTGACTTGAGGTGTGCCGGGTGGTTGCATGACGCCGTGAGCGCGCCCGACCCACAAGCAACGCTGCGTCAGCATGAGCGGCTGATGCTGGTGTTGTTTACAGCCTTCGCGGCGTCGGTGTTCGTCATGAGCGCGCTCGCGCTGACCGCGGACCACTGGTGGCCGGAGCGGACACGGCTGGAGGCGGAGATGAATCGGTTGCTGGCGGTCGTGATGTTCTCGCTGGGGTTTCTGAACGCCCTTCTCTCGATGCTCATCCGCGTGTTTGCGCCAACGCGCCTGCGGAAGGACGCCGACGTGCAAAGTCTCGCCAACCTCTCGCGCGGGCTGATGATCCTGGCGTTCGCGCTTTGCGAAACGCCGGCGTTGTTCGGGCTGGCTTACGCGCTGCTCGGCGGCGATCTCCGGCCGGCGGCATTTCTCTTCTCGTTCTCGCTGACGAGCATCGCGGCGCACTATGCGGCGCGGATCCGGCCATGAGGGCGGGCTACTTCTTCGTGGACTTCTTGCGGACGAATCGCAGGCCGTAAGCGATGGTGTTGTCCTTGAGAACCTTGGAGACGAGCGCCAGCGCTCCGCGACGCATGTTGACGGCGTTTCGTCCCAAACTGATGAGCGCGTTGCCGATGGCGGGATGGCGGTCGCAGAAGTCGATGAGCGCGGATTTCGTCAGGAGCGGCAGGAGCGGCCTCGGCAGCAGGCCGACC
>CAZZLB010000914.1:0-1155 GCA_964654655.1 uncultured Rhodoferax sp.
CGAACCTGCCGCTGGTGCTGGAGTATGTCAGCCCGCAGAGCTATCAAGCCGCGCTGGCCCACGTGCGGTCGTTCTTATAAGCCAAGCTCGCGCCGGTTCTATTTGCCGGCTTCTTCCAGCTTCGTGCCTTCATACATCAGGCGACGCTTCACGACACCGTCTTTGGCCCGGCCGCGGGCAAAGACGAGCGCGTCGCTTCGCAGGCCACCGCAGGACACTGTCTCGGCGTTGGTGTTTGTGCGGAAGGCGACAACATCGTCCGCGCCGTCCGGGAACCGCAGCCGCACGCCCACCGCCCCGTCGCCTTGAACGAGTTCCGTCTTCGTCACCGGCGAGTCGTTGCCGGCGCGATGCGGCGTCAGCACCGAGAGAAACCGGCCGGTTGCACTTGGCGCAGTCGTGGCGGCGGTCAGGTGCCATGTGTTGTTGATCTCGCCGCGCTTCACGCGCTCCGGTTCTGGCTCGTATTTGTCGCTTTGCGAAAACGCCAGGCCCGTGGGGAGCAGCAGACGCACCTCCATCGCCGCTGGCGCGCGGCGGATCGTCAGGAGTTGCTGCGATTCGTCCACCGCGATTTGTTCGTGTGCGTGCAGCAACCACTGGAACGTTGCCGGCTTCGTCGCCGCCAAGTCATCGAAGATCACGAACACTCCCGGCCGCACGTGAACCACGTGGCGGCGGAACCGCTTCAGCTTGTCGCCGTAGGCCGCGCCCGCCTCGCCTTCGGTGTAGTCGTAGCCTTCGCCGTGGAGGAACGCCGTGATCGCGCCCTTCGCCGCAGGGCTGCGCTGCACCTGACCCCGGCCGCCCACGAGGATGCTGTTCACCGCCCGCGTCGCGCGCGTCCACTGGCTGTGGTGCGGCGAGCCATACCACGGATAATAACCCGTCGCGATGGCCAGCCCGCGGCCGAACGCCTCGACGACGAACGCGTTCTGGTCGGCGTGGCCGTGGCTTACGCTGCCGAACGGGCTGCTCCGCAACAGGAAACTGATGTCGCGTTCCTTGTCGCCCAGCGCGGTGTGCATCGAGACGAGGCCTGCGCCGGGGAACTCGCGCGCTTGCGGCAGCTCCAGTGGCGAGCGTGCTTTTAGCGCCGGGTCGTAGGTGGCGAGGCTGAGCACGTCGGCGCCCGGAGTGTAGCCCGCGGCCTCG
>CAZZLB010000915.1:0-1154 GCA_964654655.1 uncultured Rhodoferax sp.
CATCTCTTCCGGGTTGTCCGAGGTCGCGAGCGCGTCCTCGCGCGAGATCAGGTTCAGGCAATTCTGTTTGCGTACAAAAAACGGGTTTTGATTTTTTGATTTCGATTCCGTTGTCGCGTAATGCTTCTGCGCGTGCGTTGTTTCTAATGTTTGCTTTTGCGCTTGAGTATAGGTGTGCTCTTGTGTTGTTGCATTTGGCGCATGAGGGTACAAGGTTTTCTAGTTCGTGTCCGCCGCCTCTGTCTACTTCGATTAGGTGGTCTGCTTGTGTGGCTGGTTGTGTGCCGCACCAATGGCATGTCGGGTTGCCTTTAAGTATGACTTGCCTGTTTTTGAGGTATTGCCCGTTTTTGTGTGCCTGCCCCATTTTTGCTCACGCGCTTCGCTTGTGCTGACGCGGCGCTTGCGCGCCTTGTCGATGTTTGTGTTGGTATGTCATGTTGTCTACTTTATGTTTGTGGTTTGTTTTTGGTATGTCAATTTGTGTTTGTTGTGATTAAACCTAGTTTGCTATGCCCCCCGTGCTTTTGCCTCTGAGCACACCCTATTACTTGTAACGCTTTTGCCTGACTGCGTGTTACCACGCGTGTCATCTACCCACGTTGCCGTGTGTCACCAACCGCCATGCAACCGGCTTAGGTCATGCCCGTTATTTAGTTTTTTGGTTCGCTTAGTTTAAGCGCGTCGATCACTTTGCTTATGTCACGTTTATCAAGATCACCCGTTGTATGCACTTCACGATTCAGTGTTGCGCTAATAAACGTTTTCAGGTCATCGCCTTTAAGGCCTTGACCGTTCGCTAACGCCCTCATCATGCCTAACTGTTTAGCAGACGGATAGTCACGTTGTGGCACCTCTGGGAACGGCACCTCTGCGTCAGGTAACGGCACCACTGGCGCCAAACGAGTCGGTTGACGTGATTGTGCTGCCATAACCTCGTCACGGCTTGCCAACGATTTATTTGCCCCAATACCTGCATAAGCAAGCGCTCGACCTACCGCCGATGTGTAGCCGACCTCAGATTCGCTGAACTTTGTGTACGGTGTGCGACCCGGATATATTTCGCACGCTGACGCGACAACTGGCAACGGGTCATCAGGTGAACGCCAAATCGTGACCGTGCACCTGATAAAACATGATTTGTCGGGCATTTC
>CAZZLB010000916.1:0-1153 GCA_964654655.1 uncultured Rhodoferax sp.
CCGGTGCGCTCGTCGGGCAGACCGAGGCCCTGCTTGATCTTCAGCAGGTCGCCGATCTTGCTGCTCGGAATCTGCGTGAACGCCGCGCCGAGGTGCGACGCGATGACCACCGTCCGGCAATACGCGTCCACGATCTCCATGAACCAGTAGGCCTTCTCCAAGTCCTCGTTCCAAGTGAGGACGCCGTGGTTCTGGAGCAGGATGCAGTTGTGATCCTTGCAATACGGCAGCACCGTCTCGGCAAACGCCTGCGTGCCCGGCGTCTCGTATTTCGCCTTGGCGACCGTGCCGACGAGCACCTCCATCTCGGGGATCATGCAACGCGGCACTTCCGCGCCGGTGATCGCGAACGCCGTCGCGTGCGGCGGGTGCGCATGGACGCAGGCACGGGCCTTGGGTTGCGCCTTCATCGCTTCGAGGTGCAGGAAAATCTCGCTGGTGCGCTTGGCCGTGCCGGCGATCTGGTTGCCGGCGAGGTCCACCATGCAGATGTCCTCGACGCGCATGATGCCCTTGCTCACCAGCGTCGGCGTGCAAAGCACTTCGTTCGGGCCGATGCGGTAGCTGACGTTGCCGCCGTTGCCGTCCACGTATTCGCGTTTCCAGAGCCGGTGCGACACGCTGACGATGTGCTCCTTGATGCGCTGCGCTTCCGGCGAGTTGAACAGCTTGACGTGCTCCGGCTTCCATTTTGGCGCAGCGGCTGCGGGTGCAGGCGCACCGTAGGGATCGCCACCATTCGAACCGTTGCCGCTCACGGCAGAAGCGCCGTCGAACTGGATCGTGACGCCGATGCTGCGGAGGAAATCCTTCGCCGACGGCGTGACGATGGCATCAGCCGGCGCGGTGAAGGTCTTCGCTCCGCTGGCTTTCAGTCCGGTGACATCTTTCAATGAGATGACTTGTTTCATAAATTATTTCTTTGGCGGCATGTAATTGATCGTGTCAACGATGAGCGCGTTGTAAGCGTCAATCGGTGTGTCCTGCTCAAAAGGTTGCGCGGCTTCGCGGCCCTCGACATAGCCGATGATGTTGCCGACACCCGCGCCGAGGTTGTCGTAACAAACCAGCGACGGCTCGGTCGGCTGGCCCTTGCCCGCGAGCGCCTCGCGGTTCAACGGCTGCACAACGAGCCAGGCGCCGCCGGTGGACG
>CAZZLB010000917.1:0-1150 GCA_964654655.1 uncultured Rhodoferax sp.
GCATCCTGCAAGCGGGCGACCTGTCGGTGAACCTGCTCACACGCGAGGTCAAGCGCGGCGGCGCGACCGTCGAACTGACGAGCCGCGAGTTCGCGCTGTTGACGTGCCTGATGAACGCGCCGGGGCGCGTGTTCACCCGCACGCAACTCTGCGAACACGTTTGGAACTATCACCACGACCCCGGCACCAATCTCGTGGACGTTTACGTCCAGCGCGTCCGCAAGAAGATCAGCGACGACCCCGACCAGCCGCTCATCGAAACCGTGCGTGGCGTCGGCTATCGGTTCCGCAAGTTGTGAAAACCAACTCTTTCCGGCTCAAGATCGCGCTGCTCTCGGCGCTGGTGTCTGGCGGATTGCTGCTGGTTGCGGGCGCAGTCCTCTGGGAGAGCACCTACCGCATTGAACTCGAGCGTATTGACCGCGAGATCCGAAACCTCGGCACGCCCAACCTTGAGCGCGTGGTGGGTGGTGAACACTGGGTTCGCTTCGAGAGCGCGCTACGGACTGTTGCCGGTGACAAAGCCGCGCCGACTTTCATCGTGTGGGTGAGAATTGAGGACAATGTGGTTCACAAATCAGCCCACTGGCCGAAAGAGATCTCGCCGGAAGAGTTACCCGCGCTGACCAGCTACGAAACGCCCAACGGCCCCAAACCTGGCGAACCGTTGCCGCCGCCGCCGCGACGCGGCGAGCAGATTTCTCCGCAAAACCCGGCACTGCCGCGCAAAGCGCCGCAGTTTTACACGCGCCACGCCGACGGCAGAAACTGGCGCATCGCCGTGATGGGCAACCCTTACGTGACGCTCATCGTTGGCACTGACATCAACGAGTTCAACGTCGGCATGGCGCAACTGCGCCACGTTTACTTCGCCACCATGCCGGTTGCGCTGCTGCTCGTCGCCGTCGGCGCGTGGTTTGTCGCCAGCCGCGCGTTGCGGCCCGTCACGGCGCTCACGCACACCGCCGAAGGTATCACCGCCCGCGGGCTCGACCAGCGCATCACCGCGCGCGGCTACGAGGCCGAGTTCGCGCGGCTCATTACCGTCTTCAACCAGATGATGGATCGGCTGGAAAAAGGTTTTCATCAGGCGACGCGATTCAGCGCCGACGCCTCGCACGAGTTAAAGACGCCGCTCACCATCCTGCAG
>CAZZLB010000918.1:0-1147 GCA_964654655.1 uncultured Rhodoferax sp.
ACAATGCCACTTTCCTGACATCGTTGCTGGTAGCGTTTAAGGGGGGCAGGTCACCATGCATCCTCGTAGCGTCCAACAAACCCGTAAACCTCTTGTATCAATTTGTAGATCTCAAACGTGTCACGATGCGGGGTTACATTCGCGGCTAGATATTTGGCAAGTTCAATGAGACGGCTATTCTTGCGATTAATTTCGTTGGCAACTTCTTCGGTAATGACCGATTTTGCGGACTTGATATACACAACCGCGTCAATTGGCTCGCCGTTATTAAAGAGCTTCCGAAACTTCGTCATTTTTTCTCTCTCTGTATATGCTTATTCATTTGTCGACCATGGTGTCGCCTGAAGTCCATCCCAGGTTTCGTTATTGTATAGAGAAAATGCCCTTCATCTTTACCGTCATTGAGATTGAAACGATTGTTGGAGATAGGGGCTATTCGCTTCTTTTCATCACGTTCGAGCAAAGGCTCAAGGTGCTGCTTGAAATTACCAGTGAAAAGCAATCGAGGATCATCCTGTGGATTGTTCTTGGCGTCTCTTAAACTCTTGGTGAATGTCTCAACCCTTGCTGCTGTATTAGCGACTATTCCAAATACAAAATCTTTTTTTATCGAAGATGAAGTTCTATAAACAACGCATCCTCCGGTGTGGCACCCAATGCCGAACCTGATGTTATTCCTCTCAACATACTCATTCAGTGACAAATGTTTATGGATGGCAGAAGCAACTCTAATGCAAGTCAATGGATGCTTATCGTTCCAAAACACACACAGGCATCCATCACCGGTATCATTGAAGGCAAAGCAATCACCCAATCTCAATGATTCGATATACTCGAACACGCATCTAAACAATTGCATCATGAACTCAGTGTGTTCTGTGAGAGCTTCATTATCATGAGTTTCAATCGAGTTGCTGTAGCTCTTTTCCCTTACTATTTCCGAGGAGCCTCGAATATCGACAATGAGCGCACTTGCCCCATCTTCGTAATTCCTATTTATTGGATCGGGAATATCGAATGACATGCGTTCATCGTTCCTCCGGCGCGGGCACGTAGTCGGGGTCGGCTTCGTAGTGCAACTCCAGCGGCGCCTACACCAGTGTCAACTGTGAAACCACAACTTCACTCCAAAATCCCGCCCTGACTC
>CAZZLB010000919.1:0-1144 GCA_964654655.1 uncultured Rhodoferax sp.
TCCCGCCCCGCCGGGCGGAAGAGAGGAGCCAACAGCCCTATTTGGCCGCGTGTTTAAACAAAGGAAGTACACGCTCCAAATTCAGCCAGGCCAAGGTACGTGACTGAAAGTTTTATTGACGATGGCTCTGTCTTCGTCATCGGCTATTGCATGGAGTGCAATCTTTGCGGCTTGATAAGCAACTCGGTGTGTTTCGACGGCACCCCAATGCCATGCCGACGCATGGGCCGCATCAAGCATTTCCTGGTCCTGCTCCGCAGTGCGTTCTAGCACGGACAGTTCCCAAGCCCGGTTGTTCGCCATGGCGGCGAAACGTTTTTGCCAGTCTTTCAGTTCGGAATCCGTGGATTGTTGCGGCATGAGCTTTCCTTATGTCAACAGCTTCGCGCCTACCGCCCTGGCTGCTTTGGCGTCCAGGGTCCAAAACGGAAGCGCGAGTCCATACTGGGCAAGTGCCATGTGCAGGTATTCGCCAAAGTCTGCGCTGCCTTCCTCATAGCTGGCGAGCGCCTGTTCCAAGGCGCCTTCTGACTCAAAGACCAGCTCCATCGTCGTCAGCAGACAGGACAAGGTCCTGATCACGTCGGCCTTGTTGAACTTGTACCTGGAGCGCAGAACCCACTCCAGTTCCAGCATGACCGTGACCGGAACCCACAGACTCTCTGATCGACGCACATGCCGATCAAGCAACTTGGAGACAAGCAAGGTCTGAGCCTGATCATCACGAACAAGCAGACGCACCAAAACATTGGTGTCAAGCGAGCCGACGACGCTCAAGGCTTCATATCCTGAATGGCGAGACGCTTGCCCTTGGGTGGTGTGAGCATGCCCTTCAAGTCCAGGACAGACTTGTTCTTGACACGCACAAAGAGCCGCCCGTCATTGAGCGAGTGCCAGACCAGCCGCGTACCAGGAGCACCCCCGATAGCCTGCCGGATGTCAGCCGGAACCGTGGTTTGACCCTTGGCGGTGATGGTGGATTCGGTCATGGCGCTCTCCTTACAATGGTTGAATTGTAATGCTCGCTGTGTTTTCCCCACTCACTCACCCCCGCCTCTCTCCCGCCCCGCCGGGCGGAAGAGAGGAGCCAACAGCCCTATTTGGCCGCGTGTTTGAACGAAGGCAGTGCACGTGCGATGGTGCG
>CAZZLB010000920.1:0-1141 GCA_964654655.1 uncultured Rhodoferax sp.
TGCAGAGGCTATGGGCTGTCTTCGTTGCGAGAATCCGGAGCAGGGAGAGTGGGGTGAAAATTTATATCGAAACCCCAACGCAATATTCGATGCCATTGAAAGAGAATTTGGTGCCTCGATAACGCCACCGCAACACACGACGGGCGTTTTCGGGATCCAAACATCCCGGGGGGTTTTTCACTACCGTCACTTGAATGCACTATACGTGGCATGGAGGATTCGAAGGATGATTCCATCGCCAACAGAGGCTGTCTGCGAATATGGAGGAGGACTGGGGAGTATTCCTTATTTCCTGCATGCGTTGGGAATACGTAATTACACGATATACGATCTCCCGCTCGCTAATGTGTTTGCAGGTCATTTTCTCATGAATAGCCTCTCGCCAGAAGATGTGGTCTTATATGGCGAGACTGGCGACGCGCAAGCTATCAAGGTGTTGCCATACTGGGAGTGCCGCGCCGCGTCGAACAAGTATTTTGATGTGACGATCAATCAAGATTCCTTCCCGGAAATTGATGAGGCTATGGTTCGCTTCTATCTTTCGGAGATTCAGAGAACGACTCGCAATTACTTCGTTAGCATCAACCAAGAGGGAGAGGCACCTATGCCAGGAGGAGGGCGGCATCTGAACGTTTCCCGGTTGATGATGGCGTTTCCGCTGTTCCATCGTCTTCACCGATCGAGATACTGGATCCGTGGAGGATATGTGGAAGAAATTTACAGAATCAGCGACAAGGGGGGATGATTCTCAACACTTTCTCTTTTTGGATGTCGTGAGCGATGACGTGCCTGCTTTGCTGCTGTTCGTCTATCAGCTATTGCTCAATCACCAAATGTAGCCGAAATCGCGCTGGCTGCATCTAGGAACACAACAAAATGCAGAACATGACGCACCAAGAACTGGCGAGATCGGACTGCCGGGGCTGCAGGGATTGGGCCATGCCGGGCGTGCATCAGAAGGTGGCTGAAATTCTGAAATCACGTTTGCCTTCGGGTTCTCGCATAGTTGACCTTGGTGCGGGAGAGGGTGCGCTGAGCCTTCGGCTTCACGAAGCCGGTTTTGAAGTTGTTGCATTTGATGTGGCGGATCCTTCTGGCTGGAGACTCGCCGACATTCCATATCACCAAGTGGACCTCAATC
>CAZZLB010000921.1:0-1134 GCA_964654655.1 uncultured Rhodoferax sp.
AGAGAAACGAGAAAAGGCACCAGAGAGGATCTCTGGTGCCTTTTCTTTTGGAGGAGGAGGAACTACGATGAACTACTAAGAGAGACGACTACAATCGGACGATCAGAGATCAGCGAAGGCATCCTTCAGCTTTTCGGCCGCAGGATTTGCAACCGGTTGTCCGGTACGGGCCTCGGTGACGTCCGTTCCTGACTCGCCTGTTGCCTTGCCACCACCTGTGAGGGTAGCGACGAAGTTTTCGAGAACTTCATGAAGCTCTTCTGCACTCTTGCACTGACGCTTGAACATCTCTTCCAGATTGGGGGTGGCTTCCAGCCATTTCTTGGCTAGAGCCTTGTCCTTTGACAGAGGAGATGGCTTCTTGCGTGCTTGCAGATTTACCTGCTTCACGGGCGAACCCTTGAAGAGACGTGGCTTTCCACCTTCGATGATCGGGGTGACCGAACAGGTGAAGTCATAGCCGACTTCCGGTGAAAGCATGTCCTCGTCGATGTTGTCCTTGTGGGTAAGGATACCATAGACTTGATCTCGGGTCTCCTTCGAGAACTCCCAGATCTGCGGACCCTTGTCTTCTTCACCACGAACGATAATCACTGCGTAGAACCGATCCTTTGCACGAAGGTTCTTTGCAATCTCCCAGCCGCCAGGATGCTTCTTGCTGTTGCGAAGCTCCTCAAACTGCTCCTTGATAGGATCGGGCATTCCGAAACTGTATGGAGCAACCAGACGTTGCGACGTGAGAGGTTCGTTGTAATAAGCCACCGACTGAAACGGTTCGTTTGCTGAATTCTGAATTGGGAGGAACCGTACGTCATGTTCCCCAATCGTTGGCTTCCAGTAAGCGTTCTTCTGGCCTGCGCCCTTGCTTGCTGTCTTGTCGTTTTTCGTGAGAGCCGCTTTGATTGCATCTAGATTATAACTTGCCATGTGTTTTGCTCTTTTTCTTTCTTTGTTGTTTGACCACTGTGTGTTTGTGTGTATCTTTATGACACCTAGTAGGTGGTCCTATCTACTAAGTATTAGTTCTGATTGTGTTATTGGATCAAAACCGCCCGGTCTTTGTTTCTGCCTTGAATGCAAGCTGCCTTGACTGCTTGTTGAAGGATAACTGATACCCAGGGTTCGCCTTGGGTT
>CAZZLB010000922.1:0-1131 GCA_964654655.1 uncultured Rhodoferax sp.
TCGCGGCAGAGCGCGGGCGCAGTGCGTGTTTGGCGGCAATTTCCTGGGCCTCGTCGGAATACAGATAGTCCAGATAGGCTTTGGCGACTTCGGCTGTTCCCTTCTTGGCCACCGTGCGTTCCACGACGGCAACAGGGTTCTCAGCCACGATGCTGACGGAGGGGTGCACTGCATCTACCTTGCCAGCGCCAAACTCGCGATCCACCGAAACCACTTCGGACTCAAAAGTCACCAATACGTCGCCGATATTGCGTTGCAGGAAGATGGTCGTGGCATCGCGCCCGCCCTTGGCCAGTACCGGCACGTTTCGGAACAGCTTGCCAACAAACTCGGCAGCTTGCGCATCCGTGCCGCCTTTCTTGCGCACATAGCCCCAGGCGGCGAGGTAGGCCATGCGGCCATTGCCACCGGTCTTGGGGTTGACGATGATGACCTGGATCCCCGGCTTCACCAGGTCGTCCCAGTCCTTGATGTGTTTCGGGTTGCCCTCCCGTGTCAGAAACAGCATGGTCGAGCTGGTCGGTGAAGCGTTGCCCGGGAAGCGTTTGGCCCAGTCCTTGGCCACGACGCCGGTACCCGCCAGGAACTCGATGTCGGTGGTCGTGTTCATGGTCACCACGTCGGCTTCCAGTCCGTCGTTGACGGCGCGTGCCTGGGCGCTGGAGCCACCATGTGCCTGGTCGATCTTCACGTCCTTGCCGGTGCTTTTCTTGTAGTGCGCAACGAACGCGGCGTTGTAGTCCTTGTAGAACTCGCGCGCCACATCGTAGGAAGCATTGAGCAGCGTGGTTTGGGCCAGTGCGAAATTGCTCGCGCTTAGCGCCATGCCGGCCAGGGCCAGTGTCATTGTTCTTTTCAGGTTCATACGGATTCCGGTTGCGATATTGAAAGCATGGCTAAAGCCGACGGGGGTGGGCCGGGAGTTGCGGATTGTGAAGGGGACCCGTTAAAACTCAAACAACTTATTTGGCATTTGTTTATCGCAGGAATCGCATAAGGTTTTTTGCGATCATTGCCCCATGAACCTAGAAACCCCGGCGCCGCCAGCTTCTGCCCTTGTTGTCTGCCTCTGCGCGGCGTGGTGTGGCGTCTGCCGTGACTACCAGAGCCGTTTTGACCAGGTGCGGGCCA
>CAZZLB010000923.1:0-1127 GCA_964654655.1 uncultured Rhodoferax sp.
TCTATCTTCAGGGTGACCACACGAGCGTGGAGTATCGCAATATCGTCATCCGGCCGGTGGCGAAGTGACCGTGCCTTGTAGAGAAGTGAGAATCCCGCTCGCGAAGTGGGATTCTTCTGCTATATTCCGCCCCGCTTTTGCCAAGGCGGGTCTGTAACGCGGTCAATAATGAAAACCGCCGGTTTGCAAAGCCGGCCTACAATCAGGTTTTGTATCGGAGAAAATTAACATGGCCTACACGACATGCACTCCGCCAAGTGGCGGCAAGATTTCCATTCGCGGTGGCAAACTCACCGTGCCGGACAACCCCGTCCTGCCATTTATCCGCGGCGACGGCACCGGGCCGGATATCTGGGCCGCCAGTGAGCGCGTGTTCGACGCGGCCGTCGCCAAAGCTTACGGCGGCCAGCGCAAGATCGCATGGTTCGAAGTTTTCGCGGGCGAGACGGCGTTCAAGAAGTTCAACAACTGGCTGCCCGACGACACCGTTGAGGCGTTCAAGGAATACCTCGTCGGCATCAAAGGCCCGCTCACCACGCCCGTCGGCAAAGGCATTCGCTCCCTCAACGTCGCGTTGCGCCAAATGCTCGACCTCTACGTCTGCCTGCGGCCCGTGCAGTGGTTCAAGGGCGTTCCCTCGCCCGTCAAGCGCCCCGAGAAGGTGAACATGGTCATCTTCCGCGAGAACACCGAGGACATCTACGCCGGCATTGAGTGGGCTGCCGAATCGCCCGAAGCGAAGAAGCTCATCAAGTTCCTGCAAAAGGAAATGGGCGTGAAGAACATCCGTTTCCCAGAGACCAGCGGCATCGGCATCAAGCCCGTCTCCAGCGAAGGCACCGAACGTCTCATTCGCGCCGCCATCGAATACGCCATCGCTAACAAGCGCAAGTCCGTGACGTTCGTCCACAAGGGCAACATCATGAAGTTCACCGAGGGCGCGTTCCGCGACTGGGGCTACGCGCTGGCCAAGCGCGAGTTTGGCGCGGTGGAGATTGACGGCGGCCCGTGGTGCAAACTGCCCCATGGCATCGTCATCAAGGATGCCATCGCCGACATCACGCTCCAGCAGGTGCTCACGCGGCCGGAGGAGTTCGACGTCATCGCCACGCTGAACCTCAACGGCG
>CAZZLB010000924.1:0-1126 GCA_964654655.1 uncultured Rhodoferax sp.
TGACCGGGTATTGGATCGGCCCAGCCCCGAAGTCCGCGCTCGGATCGCTCTTCGCCAGCACAGGCCCCGCGAGGATGCAGCACTGTTTTTCGCCAGCGAGAAGCTGGTCCTGCACATACGCCTCGAATTCACCCCAGAGGCCCTTGCGGGCATATTTCTTCTCGGGAGTCTCCTTGTTGAAAGCCGTATGCTGTGGCGTGCAGTTGGTCCAGTGAAACGTGTCCGAGTTGGCGTATTCGATCTCCTCGTCATTCGCGCCCCACGCGTTGTCCTCCCGCCGCACGATATGCCCGCGGTCAATCTGCCCGGCGGGCTTGTAGAAATCCACGCCCGTGATTTGATCCTAGCCGGGAATACGCGGATCGGGAATCCACTTGTCGGTCCCCAACTCACTGCGCGACTTGTCGCCCCGTTTGGCGGCGCTGTAGTCCACGTTCACCGCCGACCACATTTGCAAACGCCGCGCCCGCGCCTTCCGCCCTCCTGAGGAACTGGAACAGTTCCCTCTGTCATTGCTCCGCCCGAAGGGTGGTTGGAATGCTCACCTTGCGCGTGCCTTCCTCACGTTGCGCCTGGCGTGCGCGCCAGCGTTTGGCTGCCGTCCACCAAACTTCATGCCACGCCGCGTGCGTGTCGTTGAGCGTGATTACGGCCACGGTCCGCCTCCCGGCAATCTTGCCGCTTTGAAACAACCGGATTTTATCTGCACACCGCCGAAGGATAGACGCTGGCGAAACCCTCTCGCGTCGCGTTTGGATGAATCTCCGGGTGTTGCCAAGGCGCCGTTGTTCATGGCTGGACCGAAGTTTGCCGACATCGTAGTTCGCGCCGGTTGTCGTGCAAACCAAAAGTTCCTTCGACTGCCGGTATAGTGAGCGCAGGTGGAGAAAAAAAAAAAAACCGAAAAAAACCTTGCGCCAAAAAATAGCGGACGCATAATATGTCGCGTAGCAAACAAAGAGGTTTCCGAAACGAAAGGACCAACATGAAAAAAGGAATCGCATCAATCGTAGTGGCGGTGGCAGTGCTGGCATTGTCCACTCCAGCCCAGGCGGCTGAGGAACAGGACAACCACATCAGCAAGCTTGTGCGTGGCTGGACCAACATTGCCACGTGGTGGATCGAA
>CAZZLB010000925.1:0-1122 GCA_964654655.1 uncultured Rhodoferax sp.
TGTCGGGTGGTCAGCAACAGCAGTTGGCGATTGCCAGAGCACTTGCTGCCGGGCCTCGCTTGCTGGTGCTGGACGAGCCGACCGAAGGCATTCAGCCCAGCATCATCAAGGACATCGGTCGTGTCATCCGCATGCTGGCCGATCGCGCCGACATGGCGATCGTGCTGGTGGAACAGTATTACGACTTCGCCCGTGATCTTGCTGACGACTATGTCGTGATGGAGCGTGGCGCCGTGCTGGCGCGTGGCAAGGGTCCGAACATGGAAATAGACGGCGTGCGCGAACTGGTCGCGATTTGATGTGAGGATGTCATGTGACCCTGCACGGCGGATCAAGTCCGCAATGAAAAAATCGGTTTTGTCATGCCGGACTCGTTCCGGCATCCACGTGCTTGCGCCTACGTTGACCAGACACGCGGGGTTTGCGCTGACAACTGCCAGAAGTGTGTGCGCCATACCGCCCAGACCCGGCGCAGCAGATCCATGGCAGGCTCCACCACGGGTGCCAGAACCCGGAGCACGGTCACCTGTCCGTCCGGGCTGGTAACGCCAGCGAGCTCACGCAAGGGATGCTCAGCGATGACAGCGCGCGCCAGTTCCAGCGCCTGCTCGCGTCGCGCTCGTTCGATCCTGTTGCCAGCGACAAAGAAGAGCGCGGCCAGACAGCGCTGTCCATCCATTCCCGTTGGACCATCGAGCAAACGCAAATCGTGCGCATCGATCCGACCATGCTCCAGCCAGACCCCCGGAACTTCAATGTGCTGCAGCAAGCTTCCGGTTTTGAAAGGCTGAGCGGCAAGTGGCAGGCCGAGCGCGGTCACATCCCAGCCCATGAACTCGGCCTCGCGGTCCAGACTGAGGGTGAGGTGGTTTTCAGCGATGCACTGGCTGTAGCAAATGGTTTCCAGCGGCAACCATTCAAGACGCGAATCGCCGTCCAGCGTGATGCGCGTGCGTTGCACTGCGGGTTCGCCGGACGAGCGGTAAAAACGGGTGGCGCCTGGCGTTGTGACCAGACCGTGCGTGTCCGGCTCGGCCCTGATCTCCAACTCCAGCTTGTCGCCACCGACCAGCCCGCCTGGTGGATGCACCAGCACGTTGTGGCAGATCGCATCGCCTTCGG
>CAZZLB010000926.1:0-1115 GCA_964654655.1 uncultured Rhodoferax sp.
AAAACGGTGAGTTGGTTGATGCGCCGGTTCTGGTTGATGTTGATGAAACCGATGGTGGCGTCCATCAGGAAATTGATCTTGTCAAACAGAAAGGAAGTGTGGCTGTTGAGCGACTCAATGTTGCGCAGCACCTGCTTGGCATCGTCAAACTGTGTCGGCGACCAGATCTTGCTTCGCATCAGAAAGTTGATGGCGCGTTGGGTATCAAGAATATTGCCACGAATGCGTCCGTTCAGATCTTCTTCCTCTGCAATGTCACCAAGAATCGCCGCCGCCTCCCTGTCGCTGATCGTCTCACTTAAAACCTGGCGCCCTACTTTGCCCAAGGTGGCATAAATGTCTTCCAGTGAATCGGCAGAGTACTCGACATCGGCACCATAGAGATCGAGCAGCACATCATTGCAGTCGGTGACATAGCCGGCCTGGGTGCGGGCCCGGCGGCGTTGCAGGCGGAACACCGGAAGCTCCTCATTGCGCAAAGAGAAGAGAATTCCCTGGTGCAGGATAAAGGCAACTGGAATGCTGCGTGAATTGCCCTCCCGGTCCAAAAGGAAATTGGAGAGCAGGTGAATTTCGCCGTTATCTTCAATGTGATAGCGTGAACTGACTTCAAGGTCCGTGACCTCGCCAGGGTCGGGCAAGTTCAATCCAAAATGTGCTCCTACATAAGCCCGTTCGGCCTTGGTGGCACCCAATAGATCGATCCAGATCGGCTTGATGCCTTCAAGGTTTTTTCGACTCTCAATCGGTATCTGCCGCAGCCGCCCGTCCTGCAATTCAAAAGCATTCATCTGGCTTTCATCAAAGACCGGCTCCCGAGCGCCAACGAGTTGCTCACGAAGCTGATCCGACACTTCCCAGAGCACTTCGTTTTCCTGGGTGGCCGGAATCTGCTCCCACATCAATTTCGCGTCTTCCGGGGGCAACGCCTCAAGGATGTTGCCAATTTCTTCCGCCGGCAATTGAGTAATCAAATTCTCCAATTCAACCAGATGCTGGCGTTGCACAAGCGTCTCGACGATGTCCTGGCGCGGCATGCTCTGGCCATGCACCATGCCTTCAATTCGCTTTTGCTTTTTCAGCATTTCGGTGACTTTTTCGAGGGACATGCTTGG
>CAZZLB010000927.1:0-1105 GCA_964654655.1 uncultured Rhodoferax sp.
GCCGAGTGTCCGTTTTGCCCTACATTTAACCCCTAGGGGGGGTTATGGGTGGAATTATGAGGCTGGAAGGTTATCCACAAGGTTTTCCACAATTGTGGATAACTTTTGCATTGGCGCTAATCGCGCCTTGGTGGGAGTATTCATCTTATCAAGCCAGCGAGAACACATGAGCCACCGGCTCACTCGCTGATTGATAGATAGGGACAGGCTATGTCTAGTTTATTTAGTGCCTCCTCGGTAGGGATACCGGAGAAGGCTGTACTTTGGGACGCTGTTATGTTCGGAGGCTGGGACGGCCGCTCCGGAGTCAAATTCAAGTGGATTTGGCAATTTGATGTACACAAAAGCGATAGTCACGTGATTATGCAGGACATCGAACTCTCGAAGGACCAGGCTCGCGCACTACATGAGGTTCTGGGTCGTATGCTGGACGAAAGTGTGATTGAACCTGCTCAGACAAAAGTACTGAGGTTTATCAGTTACGGCAAGGCAGAGTCGGTCGGTTGATGTTTTGGCTGGGGGGTTAGCCTCCCAGCCATTACACCTAGCGACCGCTAGGGGAACTACGAAAGGGACAGACCATGTGTGAATTCGAGGAGCACGACCAAGAAAGTGCACTAGACCGACACATAAAGGTTCACGAAAGCAAGGGAAGCACCTTGCCATACTTTGACGCGATTATGTGTCCGTTCCTCAATAAGGGGGGGTGCGGCTATGAATCTCAACGATAAAGCACTACATAAAATTATTGTTGGGCGTTTACCATTTACCGCCGCGAATATGTCCGCCAAGTACGACACGCCCTCTCCCTATGGGGGAGGGACGGGAGTGCTAGGTGAGCCAGATGTAACTAATTTCCGCAACGATTCGGAAGCCTGCTTTCAGAATGGCTGGGGAATATATGTCATTCGGTCTTATGCGACCCCTATTGCTTGGGCGTATCAAGACTCCGAAGGTCATGTCTTCTGGCGCCAAGTAAATAATAAATTCAGTAAGACCACTAGCCGGCATCAAGGAATTATCCGAGAAGCCCTAACTACGGAGTGGAGCGCAGCATAAGCAGAAGGGGCCGGCCCTCCGGGGCCGGCCCCGCTGTTTGTTTGTG
>CAZZLB010000928.1:0-1104 GCA_964654655.1 uncultured Rhodoferax sp.
TCCTCAAAGTATTCACCACAAGCATCCCAGGCCTACCAGCAGGCGCATACACACGGTTCGGCTACACCGCAGCCATGCACCACGGCAACGACCGCTCAGCCTTCGCCAAAAAACTATTACAAGAAGGCAAAGCACTCGTACCCGTCACACAACCCGCCATCACCGACAACATCCTCATCAACTGGCAAGACTTCTGGAACCAATCATTCCCAGCCGAAGACTGGCTCATCGAACCAATCATCCCACGCAACCAGCTCGTAGTCATCTTCGCACCAGGCGGAACAGGCAAATCACTACTCGCGCTCTACATCGCAGCCGCACTCGCCACAGGCAAAGAGATATTCGCCGAACCCAAACCACCAACCAGCGTCCTCTACATGGACTACGAAATGTCCCAAGCCGTACTCTACGAACGACTCACCGCAATGGGCTACGGCAAAGACACCGACCTCAGCCGACTCCACTACGCATCACTCCCACCAATCGGATCACTCGACAAACCAGAAGGCGCAAAACAAATCTGCGACCTAGCACGAGCCTGCCAAGCCGAACTCGTAATCATCGACACCTTCGCACGAGCAGTCGAAGGCGCAGAGAACGACGCAGACACCGTCCGCAACTTCTACCGCTGGACAGCCATGAACCTCAAACAAGAAGGCCGATCACTCATGCGCATAGACCACGCAGGCAAAGACCTCAAAAAAGGCGCACGAGGCACCAGCGCAAAGAACGACGATGTCGACCTTGTATGGCAAATGACCAAAGTAGACGGACGCCTAGTCCTAATCCGACAAAAACACCGGCACACCTGGATACCCGAACGAATCAACCTCATCATCCACGACCAACACAAAATGTTCACACAAGACATCCAAGGCGGCGAACGACTAACCCAAGCCCTCAAGATGCTAGAAGAACTCAACATCGACCCAACCATCAGCCTCGACGCCATGTGGGCAGAAGTCAAAGAACGCGCCGAAACCATCTACCATGTCGTCCGCAAAACAGCCCGACAAGCCCACACACAACGCCGAGAACAGATGCATGACCCGCTCTTTGAACAGTTCTAAACCGCACGGCGTGACACGGCGTGAAACAGGTGCT
>CAZZLB010000929.1:0-1104 GCA_964654655.1 uncultured Rhodoferax sp.
CGATTCCGGCGGCGGCTTCGACCATCTGGACGCGCATCGCGCGCCGCTGCTGGTCATCAGTCCGTTTGCGCGGCGCGGCGCGGTGGTGCCGCGCTACTACGACGGCCCCTCCGTCATCCGCACCATCGAGCAAATCCTCGGTCTCGCGCCCGCCAGTCTCTACGACCTCGCTGCCGTGCCGATGTGGGACGCCTTTACGACGCAAGCCAACCCACGCATTCATCGGGTCATTCCAGCCTCCTACGACACTGGCGAAAAAAATCTGCCGAATGCTTTCGGACAAGCTGAGTCCAGCAGCCTCAGCCTCGGTCAAATCACCACCGACCGCGCCGCCGCGTTGAATCGCCTGCTCTGGACGTATCTCCACGGCCCCGACGTTGCGCCGCCGACACTGGTCAACCATCGCCGGTCAGTGTCATTGCCATAGTTAGGATTAGGCGTCCCGCCTGTCCATCGTGGAGACCCCCTTGCCGCAAAAGCCGCTCCGCACCCCTTTAGTTATTGTTGTCGTTGTTGCCGTTGCGGATCTGACCGTAGTGGTTGCCGTTATTGCTCTTCTCACGATCTTGGGTGTCCGAACCACTCGAATCGCTCGAACCACTCGAACCACCGGAACTGCCGGAGCCGCCTGATACTGCCGCCGCCGTGCCGGTGGGTGCTTGCGGGGCTGAGCTGTCAACACTTTGGGCGGTCATCTGGCTCTGGATGTTGTCGTAGGTGTTCGTCGCCTTGCCGCTTACAGATTTCACGACCGCGATGGCCACGATGGCAACCAATGCCACGACCATCCCTTGCTCCGCCAGCGCCAGCCCGGCTCTCTTCGATCGTTGAATCCACGTTGTCATAAACGGCAAGCCTGTTGTTTCTGAGTGCTACTTTACGCCCGGCAGCCGTAGTTGACACGTCAGGAGGAAATGAACCCGTGTCAGGAAACCGCCTGTAGGAGAAAAAAGCCAGCTCGCCAGCCCGCCGGCCCGTCTTCGCTACCGCTGATACGCCGGGAGGTAGTGATACTGGACGCAGAGCGACAGCAGCGCCATCGAGGTCGCGTAAACCTGGCCGCCTTCGCCCTCGCCGCCGGTCGTCGGCCAACTGCCGTCGCCG
>CAZZLB010000930.1:0-1099 GCA_964654655.1 uncultured Rhodoferax sp.
AACCCTTGTTGCCGGGGGCATCGCAACACCTTTGGTGCAGCAGCATAGGCTTAACTTCCAATGCGATGAAACGCGCCGGGTCTTCGCACAACTGGAGCCGCTCAGACAGGAGATCGAGGAATTGCGGCGTTTGAAACAACCGCCACCACCAGCTCAGGCTTCCTCCGACTTGGCGCGGCTGCGCGACGAGAATCTGCGCCTTCGCGATGACAACGCGCGATTATCGAAAGAAAACAAGACTCTGACCGCGAAAGCCACCAAAGCGAGCGCGGATACCCAACTGGCCCGTCGTCGGCAAGCGCAACCCCACGATGTAGTTTTGCGCCAGCCGCTGAACTGGCACGTTAAACCCGGTGAGGGACAGAACAGGGGACTTGCCACAGCGGATGACACGTTGAAAACTGTTTTATGGGCCATCCAGAGCGGATCGTTGAAACACTATCAATGGGCGATTGGGGGCGGTGACGTGCCGACAAACATGGATAATGCTCAATTCGTTCATCTCCTCGCGCTGCAGCAGAATCTCAGTCAGGCAGTTGACATGCACGTGTTGCAAAAGGAAACGCTCGCAAACGGCGAGGTTTCTTTCAACGTGCGATTCGACTACGGCGCATTGGATTTGAAAAAGGCGCGGGAGGAGAATCTCAATCCAGGGAGCTACCCACAGCTTGTTACCTACCGCTTCAAGCTGGTTAATGGCACCTGGGTCGGCAGCGAACAAAGTTACTCAGCCTCTGCCGACGGGCTTGAAGGCAGCACAAAGTAAGAGCAGTTCTGGAGCAAGGACGGCCCGCTATTGCTCAAAATCAACAACTTCCAATCCGGCGGGTGGGAGAAGCCTTGAATCCGCCGATTCGCCTCAAGCCGATTTAGTCGCAAGCAGACGATGCTATTGCTCGCTCCTTGATTGAAGTCCCCTCGATTTTGTGTTCGACTGCCTTCCATGAAATCACTTCCTCTCCTCCTCGCCATTGTCCTGTTCCAAACGTCGGCGTTTGCCGATGACGCCAAACCACTCCTTGTCCATCCGGGGAAGGTTGTCGTCCAGCCGGACCTCAAGCAGCCGCTCGGCGCGGAGTGGAAGGCGGTGAAGGGAACT
>CAZZLB010000931.1:0-1098 GCA_964654655.1 uncultured Rhodoferax sp.
CCAGCGGTATCCGAACGACCTCGGCTTCCGCTACGAACTGGGCCAGCTTTATTTCCGCATCGGGAATATCAAGGGCGCGATCCAGCAGTTCCAGCTTGCGATCAAGAACCCGCAGTTGCGCGTCAACGTGCTGAACTACCTCGGTCAGTGCTTCACGAAGCAGAAACTGATGGATATCGCCATCCGGCAGTTCGCGACGGCGGACAGCGAAATCCCGACGATGGACGATTTGAAGAAAGAGGTGCTCTACAACCTCGGCGACGCCCACGAGATGAAGGGCGACAAGGAAAAGGCCAGCGAGTATTTCCAGAAGGTTTACGAGGTGGACATGAACTACCGCGACGTCGCCAAGCGGCTTGGCCTTGAGTAAGTCCGGCGTGCTGCTGGAAAACCAGCGGGAATCTCCAAACAAAAAGCGCAGAGGGTGAACGACTCACCCCTCTGCGCTTTTGTTTTGATCTGTTCTCTTCCGGTCGCGCCGGCTATGGGGTCTTCTTCTTCGGCGCTTTCCCGGCGTCGGGCTTTCCTGCGCCGGTTTTCGACGTGCCGGACTTGCCCGCGGGCGTCGCGCGAACCGGGCCGCTCTTCGCTTCGAGGCGTTTCTTTAAGTCAGCCAAATAGATCTGCCAGTCCTGGATGAGTTTCTGGGACTCTGCATCGCGCTGCTTCCACTGGTTGTTATCCTGTTGCAGTTTGTCCATGGTGGCTTGCATCCCATTGATCTGCTGTCGGTCAGCTTGCTGCTTGTTTTGAAGCGTGCGGTTGGTCTTCTCCAGTTCATCCTGCTTGGTCGCCCAGACGCGCCAGACACCGATGTTCAACAGCAGCGCGCCGATAACGATAATTGGAATCTCCTGTTTCCACGCTTCGCCGGTGCTGAGCCGCCGCGCAATCACCACCAGCACGATGATCAAACCAATGACAGCCAGACTCCAGCCGATCATCGCCCCGGAGGAGCTGCCGGCATCGGCGCCCGCGCCGCCGCCTTGGGCCACAGCGGACGCGGCGCTCGAAGCCAGAAAAAGTCCATTCATCAACATGCATTTCATATTCATTCCTTCGTTGTTTCAGCGAACCGGATCCGCCGCCTGTGCGACT
>CAZZLB010000932.1:0-1096 GCA_964654655.1 uncultured Rhodoferax sp.
CAATGTAGCCTGCGCCACCTGTGACGAGAATCATGAGACTTTATTCTTTTCCGAATTACTGCCGAGTTTATCGCTGCCAGATGTCTGCTGACTGATGCCAGCGTACTTGATGAATCAGGCTGCAGACTCCAGTGCAAAAGTGGCGTGCCGATCCTGTCCCAGAAGTATGGCCAGTTGTGGCAGTGCCGCCCCGAGGGCTGCGTTGAGCGTATGTGGAGGACTGATGACAAACATGCCACTGGCGGGCAGACCAGGGCGGATCAGCTCACCTGCATCGTTGGCTGTCAGTTTGCTGGACTTCACAGTCAGGCTTGCATTCAGCCAGGCCTTGCCGGCTGTTGTCGCCAGCGTTTTCAGTTTGCGCGGCACATCGTGCGCTTGCGGACGGGGAATCAGGGGATACCAGACCGCGTAGGTGCCGGTCGCAAATCGAGTCAGCGAGTCGGCCACCATGGCAACAACACGAGCGTAATCGGTCTTGATCTCGTAACTCGGATCACTCAACACGAGCGCCCGACGCGCCGGTGGCGGCAGGAACTTCTTCAGACCTTCAAATCCGTCCTCGCGCAGCACTGCAACCTGACGCCCCGCGTCAAGCTGCGCCACGTTGGCGGACAAGGTCTTGGCGTCGGTCGGGTGCAGTTCAAAAAGTTTGAGTTTGTCGCGTTCGCGCAGCAGGCGCTGAATGATGAAGGGCGAGCCGGGGTAGACCTTGCGGCTGCCTGCCGTATTGAAACTGGCGACCAGATCCAGGTAGTCCTGAATTGCCGGGGCCAGCCCGTTCGGCAGCGGTTTTGCCGCTATCAGCCGCAAAAATCCCTGCGCCGCCTCGCCGCTGGTTTCGGCGTAGTCACCGTCAAGCCGGTACAAACCAGCCCCGGCATGGGTGTCAAAGACGGTCAGGGTAGTGTCCTTTTGCGTCAAGTGCCGCATGATCGCGATCAGCACCATGTGTTTGAGCACATCGGCGTGGTTGCCGGCATGGAAGGCGTGGCGATAGGCGAGCATGGACCGCACTGTAGCGTGCGGCGCCCTGTTGCAGCGATCCGGCGGCTTGCCGCAGCTCAGCCAAGCTGCCAGGCGCCGGGTCGCAGCG
>CAZZLB010000933.1:0-1092 GCA_964654655.1 uncultured Rhodoferax sp.
CCAGTTAGGCAAGAGCGGCGAAGAAGTGAAAAGTGAAGAATGAAGAGTGAAGAATTGCCCGAACGCCCCCAACTCTGAACTCTGAACTTCTAACTCTGAACCTCCTACTTCTTCGCGTTCAGGGGACGGTCGAGGTGGGCGATCCAGGCTTCTTTATCGCCCCTGTAATGCTGCTGGCCCAACATATCCATCTGGGCATGCCAACCATGACCTATGATGGTCTTAGCATCGTCAGAGATACCTGTAGCCTCTTCCAAAGACCAACCTGTCAGATCCAAATGATAATCATCTACTAGGACCTTCTTCAGGCTGCGCATACCGTTTACCCTGTCCCATACGAATGGATCTCCGCAACTGTAGCCAACGATTACGGAGCCATCTTTGGTAATTGCCAGGGCTTCACTGCGCATGCCGCGCGTCTTCGTTGGGCCTGCCAGGTCGCCAAGCCTGCGCATAAGCTCCTTTGGCGGACAATGCCGCGGGAAAGCAGACTCAAGAATAAACCGATTCAATCTTAGTCGTTCTTCGTCGCTTAAGGTTGACTGGCGTTTACGAAGTTCACTTGCCTCTTCAGGCAAGGAGAGGAATGGATGTTCAACACCCAAGCTCGGCCCATGCAGGAGCCTATTGAGAGACTTGATCACAGATGGCGCTTCGGGAACTTCAATGTATCTAGCAACTATAGCTTTGAGAAGGTCGGATGCTGTGAATTGCCCTCTGAACTCGTCCTCTTGAAACTCATAAGAAACAACATGTTTCTCTGTCGTCCAGCGACAGGCCTCATGGTAACCACCTGGAGTTGAGAACCAACCAACGACCACTGAGCCATCGCTGGAGACTGCATTTGCGCGGCTATACTGATAGCGCAAAGTAGCAAGATCAATCATACCGCCCACAGCCGTCCATCGGAAGGCGTAACCGCCAATCTTCTCGCCGATAACCACGGTGCCATCTCCAGAAACCTTGCACTCGGAACAACCAAGTGCTCCCGACGACTTGCCGATGCCGCGCATGCCCTCGCTCTCGGTCCACCGGAAAGCATCTTGGTATGGAGACGAGCCGCTCTCGCCAACAGTCACATTGGCGTCCGCG
>CAZZLB010000934.1:0-1091 GCA_964654655.1 uncultured Rhodoferax sp.
ACTAGCGACCAGAGAACTCCGGCGAATGCAGTCATCAGAAACAATCCGATTTCACTTGTTGTCATTTTTTGCTCCCGTGGGAGCCTTGTCGAATGCTCCCAGATACAGAGTGACATCAATGACTGACATCGTCAATCTTTAGGCGTGTTCTTCGGCGTGTCTATTACTTACGCAACGCCAATTCCAGAATCAGTTGATTCAATCGCTCTTCAATTCTGCTCACTTGATCCTTGAGAGAAGTGCCACCATTCGGTTGAAGCTCTCGCATGATTGACTTCACCATGAATCGCATTGACGAATAGATGGCAGTCAGCACCGCAATAACAAGACCACCGACCGCCGTCCATTCGCCTACGCTCACTTCTGGCGACCGAAGCTGATGTCGTTAGGATTAGCCCATCGAGCCAGTACCGGCACAATGCCAGCGACAAGCCCCAACGCTAAATCTTTTGGATTTGAATTGCCGCTCATATAGACGGCCAACATTCCGGCCACTGAGCTTCTTGCCCATGATGCCGCGAGTGCCTTGAATTGTGTCATTTCTTCTTCTCCTTTGGCTTCACCTTTTGGAGTGGCTCAACCACTGGATATTCTCCAGCATAGGCAACAAGCTTTGGCCTAGCGAAACCAACAATCTCTTTGCCCATATAGCGTTGCTTTACCATCACCATTCCGCCGTTGCGTTGATCTCCATCGCCGGAAGTGTTGCCCTCAATGCAAAGAACGCTTGTCTGGCCAACCTTGACCACAATGCCGATGTGAGAAATACGATCAACGCCATCGTGTGGAAAGTCCATAAAGCACAGATCGCCTAGCTGCGGCTTTTCTTCAATCCAGCGTCCAAGCTCTTTCATCTTATGAGCACCGGCAGCCGTTGAAACCATTGATGGAATCTTGACACCGGCTTCATTGAAGCACCAATTCACAAAAGATCCACACCAAGGCAATCCATCGGCCTTTGTGTATTTGCCGTACTTGGTCAGATTCTCGCCAGTCTCAATCGTGCCGACCTCAGCTAGTGCGACTTCTATGATCCGAGCAGCAGTGCCGTCTGGATAGTTAGCCATGAATCATCTCAGTCAAGTGTTCCA
>CAZZLB010000935.1:0-1089 GCA_964654655.1 uncultured Rhodoferax sp.
GCCGATGATGCGCTTCCACTCGGCCGCATCCGTCGGGGGATGGCCGGTCTTTGGGAAGATGCAGCAATCGAGCGTGCCGCGAATGAAAAGCTTCCGGCCGTTCATCACGAATTGCGTGCCATGTGCGCCGAACTCCCGGAAGCCGAACGTCTCCACCGCAGTGTCCGTCGCCCGTCCTCCTTGCGCCTCGATCCGCGTCTCCACTTCATACAAGGCTGGTGCAAACTCGTCCCAGAGCTTGGGCGCGCGGTCGAATTTCATGACGATGGTTTCCAAGGCGCGCTCAACCCACCGATGGCTGTGGTCCTGCATGAGGTCGCGCGGATAGTCAATCTTCACGCTGCCTCTTCCCAAAACCTCCTTCCCGCCTTTCTCGCGGACGATGGCGGTGATGGTGGCGATGACCGGATCGAAGAGCGTGTTGCGAACGCTGACCTCCACGCACACCGTGCCGTCGTTCTTCGGCAGCACGCGCTGGCCGGAAATCCACAGCCGCGGTTTCGCCCGCAACTCGATACTGCCAACGATGCCGTTCCAGTTGCCCTGCGTGTGGTCGCTAACGCTGTGAGAGTTCTCGCCGACATCCACGATCATGCGGTTGTCCACGCGGATCGTCAGCGTGTGCCGGCCGGGCGGGAGCGGGCCAAGCTCGTAGCCGTGCGGCGTGGCGAGGGCGTTGTTGGATCCGATGTATCGTTCGTCCACCCAGACGCGCGTCTCCCAGTGAGGCCGTTCCAGCAAAAGCTCGACCGTGAGGCCCGCCCACGTCTTCGGCACCTCGATGTCGCGCTGATACCACGCCGCGCCGGCGTAGTATTTCTCCGGTTGGAGCCAGAACGGAATCTTGACGTTGCCAAGCTTGCGATACTTCTCGTATTCCGGCGCGGTGAACCATGACTTGTCAACAATGCCCCCGATCCACTTTGTGTCAACCGTCACCTCGTCGCCGATGCCTTGGGCCGTCAGTGAGCCGGGCAGCGTGACCTTCTCCGCCAGCTTTCGCGCAAACCATCGCTCGCCGATGCCCGTGTCGTCGCGGTCGAGTTGGAAACGCCACCGGCCCTCCAGCGACACCGCGCCATCAGCGCA
>CAZZLB010000936.1:0-1084 GCA_964654655.1 uncultured Rhodoferax sp.
GTGGGGATGTGGTTTGGCAGTCAGGGGCATTGGCACGGTCGCCACTGGCGCTGAATTCCGGATCACTGGGCAGCGGACCCTGTCCCAGGTTGTTGTTGCAGATGCGTCCGGTGGAAGTGCCGATAGTCGATGTGGATGCTGCCGTCGATTGGGTCAGGATACATCACGTCGTCAAACTGGTGTCCCCACAGTATTTCTTCGTGACTATAGCTCTCGCGCACTTGAACCTCCTGGGTGATGCTCTCGTCAAAACCGACGATGCGAACCAAAAAGATCAACTCCTTTGCGGCCATGTCCTGGGCTGAAAGTCCGTACAGCGGACTGCCCGGCGTGATGGTGTGCATGATCGACCAGGTTAAGAGAAACATCGGTTGATCGCTGCGCGCCAGCTCCAGATCGTAAATGCGGCGCATCTTCTGGCCTTCCAGCGACACTTCCTGGATCAACACATGCATCCTGGCCGTGGCATTGGCAACCAGATTGAGGCGTGCATTGGCGGCGCGCAACATGAGTGTGGGCTGACCGTTGAAGTTGCTGATCACCAGGTTGTTGGAAAACAGAATGCGCGACTTGGGCTTTGAAAATCTGGCAAAAATAAGACCCGTCAACACGGCGACACTTGCCATGCCGGTAAACACCTCCGTCGTCGCTATGCTGTGACTGTAGAGACTTTGCGGATGCATGTCGCCGTAGCCCACGGTCGCCAAGGTCTCGACGCTAAAGAAAAAGTAACCCCAAAAATTTTGCGGTGCGAGATTGGCAATGCCGCTGGGCTCCAGCATGTAAAGCAAGGCAAACAGGATATTGACAGCGATGAATCCAAGCGCAGCGGACGCAAAAAATCTTTGCCACGACACCGTCAAGCACAAGTGATAGAGATCTTGAAAAAGATCGCTCTCATAACTGTGGGCCGTAATCTTTCGCCCCTCCAGATTGCGGGTGCGCGTCTTGGGCCGGTTGTGCTCTACGGATTTGATCATGAACGCGAATCGAATTGATTGGTCGGGTTTAGCGCGGCGCAGGCAACTCACAAGTCTGGCTCATAGCGTCGCTCCATGTCCTCCTTCGACTCCAGCGGAAATGG
>CAZZLB010000937.1:0-1084 GCA_964654655.1 uncultured Rhodoferax sp.
GCCGATGATGCCACTGCGGCTGGGGCTGGCGCCACTGAGCAGCACGGCGTGGCCGGCCGCCGTGACCGTGTAGGCATGGTCGTAATGCGCGTTGGCAAACCAAATGCCGCGCTCCAGAAAGCGCGTAAAGCCGTCTTTCACAAACTGCGCGCGGTTGGCATCAATCTGCCGCTGCGGCAGGCCATCGATGACGATCAGGACCACCAGTTTGGGGCGGACCGGTGGTGTGGGCGCAGCGCCGGCAAGTGAACTGCCGATGAACCATCCGGCTAGTAGTAACCCAGAGGCGATTTTCCGAAAAAGTGTATTCATGCCTCTATCATGCCAAACTCGGTTGGCACTGGATGCCGGATCAAGTCCGGCATGACATAGCCTCATTCAGATCGATCCCCCCGCTTGCCTGAGAGCCCGATAATTCAAACTCAAAACACCGGAGAACAAAGATGAAACTTACTGCCGCCGTGATACAGACCTCGTCAGTCTTGCTTGACACACCAGCTACTGTCGATCGGGCACTCGACTTGATGAAAGAGGCGGCCGCACAGGGGGCGCAAGTGCTGGTGTTTCCGGAGGCATTTTTGGGTGGCTACCCCAAGGGCGCGGACTTTCATATCTACCTGGGTGGGCGCACTTTGCAGGGGCGCACCGAGTTCAAACTTTATTTTGACGCTGCGGTTTGTGTCGATGGCCCCGAGATCGCCCGACTGGCCAAGGCCGCCAAGCAGTACCAGCTTTATGTCTGCGTGGGCATCATCGAGCGCGATGGCGGCACACTTTACTGCACTGCGGTCTATCTGGGGCCGGACGGGGGGGTGCTGGGCAAGCACCGCAAGCTCATGCCCACCGCGCTGGAGCGCCTGGTCTGGGGCTTTGGCGATGGCTCGACGCTGCAGGCAGTCGAGACACCTTTTGGCAGGATGGGTGCCGTGATCTGCTGGGAGAACTACATGCCGGCCTTGCGCATGGCGATGTATCAGCAGCGCGTCACACTGTACTGTGCGCCCACCGCCGATGACCGCGATACCTGGATTGGCACCATGCAGCACATCGCGCTGGAGGGACGTTGCTTTGTACTCTCCGCCTG
>CAZZLB010000938.1:0-1083 GCA_964654655.1 uncultured Rhodoferax sp.
CGATCGCAGCGGGTCATCGGGCAAGCGCCACGTCGTTGCTGTGTCGGCCCTGCACGATGCCTTTGTGCGTGCACCCCGGCGCCACTGGGTTGCCAGTTGCCAGGCGCTGGCCGCGCAGAAAATGCTGGCGCCGGAGCACCTTGCCAGCGTCGCGAGCGTCTATTGTTTTGGCCAGTTGATTGGAAACACCGACATGCATTTTGGCAATCTGTCCTTTTTTGTGGACGACGTCACCCGGCCCGTGTTACTACCAACGCCCGTCTACGACATGTTGCCCATGAAGTGGCGCCCCGGTATTCACGATGGTGCACTGGACCTGACACCGCTGCAGTCTCCGGTGCCGCTGGATGGCTTCAATGTTCAGGCGCTGCAGGCAAGGCAATGGGCAATGGACTTCTGGCAGCGCGCTGCCGGTTTGCCGGAGCTGAGTCCGCCATTTCGAGCGCTGGCAGGCATCAATGTCGAGCGACTGACAAGCAATTTCGGGATGTTATAAATCCGGCATCCATGACCCACAAACTGATCACCCTGGAAGCTGCTGTGCAGCGCTACACGTGCGACGGCATGCAGTACGCCAGTGGCGCGGCCTTGCCGGTGGGGTCGGACGCCGTCGTCTTTGGCCGTGAGCTGCTGCGCCAGCACCGGCGGCAACTGCATGCGATCTTTCACTGCAACACGCAGCAACTCAATCTGCTGGCCGCGGCCGGCGCGGTGAGCGTGGCCGAGTGCGGCTTTACCGGTCTGGAGGGTTTTGGTTTTGCCAACGGCCTGCGCCGCGCGGTCGAGAGCGGCGCGATGCTGCTGGAAGACTACTCGAATCTGTCGCTGCCACTGCGCCTGCTCGGCGGTGCCTTCAACTGGCCGTTTGTGCCAGTCACTTCCAACATCGGCTCCGATCTGCAGCACTTCAGCGTTCAGACGCCGGGCGAATACCCGACGCAGCACAAGATTCCCGAGGTGGTGGACCCGTTCAGCGGGCGCATCGTTGGTGCCCTGTCGCCCTTGCGCCCGGACCTGGCCGCGATCCACGTCACCTTGGCCGATGTGGAGGGCAACGCCATCATGCTGGGCACGGAATGGAGC
>CAZZLB010000939.1:0-1077 GCA_964654655.1 uncultured Rhodoferax sp.
GCCTTACGGCAACGGGGTATTTGTGTCATGGTGAACATTCATCAACCTCCGCCCCGGCCCGATGACAATGCGTCACTTGTGCACACCGTTGCACCACCAGCGCCCACGGCGGCAATCTCCACCAATGACGGCGGAATTAGCCTCGCGCCCGATCGCCGATCGCAATATTGGTTTCGATCTACTCCCCGCCACCATGACCATCCCCCAACGAGTCATCCTCTGCATGGGCTGCAACACGATCATCTGGATCTGGATTCATCCCCCCGTCTACCAGCTGACTCCGCAAGGCCGCCTGGAGCACAACCTGTACTATGCGTGGGAGGTGCCGATGGACTGGTCGGTCAACCTGCCGATGGTGGCTTTGCGCCTGCTGACCGTCGTGCTCGTCACGGCCGGCTTCTACCTGGCGTTCAAGTCCAGCAAGACGGAGGGGAGCACATGAATCCGTCGCATCGTCCAAGACGCGGCTTCACGCTGATCGAAATCATGACCGTCGTGGTCATCGTGGGCATCCTGAGCGCCATCGCCGTGCCGGCGCTGATGCACGTCAAGCACAAGTCGGAGGATACGCTCGCATTGAACACCATTCGCCAATTCTACGATGCGAAGGAGCTCTATTTCACTGAGGATGGCGCTGGGAAGGGGTGGGTGAATGTGCCCATTTTGGTCAAGGCCGGTTACGCGTCTCACTCGCTTGACGTCGCCACGCAGCACAACATCGGCCCTTGGGGCACCACCGGGCTTCGAACCCTTTGGAGCAAGCCCGGCAACCCGGTGAAAATCTTGGAGGAGTTCCACTCCGGAAACAGGATATCTTACGGTCGAACGATGATTTATCCGGAGCAGAAGTGACACCGATCATTTATGGGGCTATTTGACTTTCTCCAACGCAAGTCCCCTTCCGGGGCCGTGGCGGGACGAGCCGTGCTGCCGGAGGAGCCGCTCTTTGCCGTGCCGCTCGCGGCCCGCAAGATCACGGCCACCGGAGAGCTGTCCAAGGAGTCCTACATGTTCTACGCTTTCCTCTTCGCCGCCTCGGCCGAGACCAATGTCGGCGTCGCCCGGCTGATGGACTTC
>CAZZLB010000940.1:0-1076 GCA_964654655.1 uncultured Rhodoferax sp.
GGACAAGCTCAAAGGCAAGTTTGTCTTCCGCCTGCCGACGGACGCGGAGTGGAGCGTCGCTGTGGGCTTGGGCGAAGAACCAGGCGGAACCCCAAAAGACAAGAGCGGGAACATCGAGAACGTGTATCCGTGGGGGACCGAGTGGCCACCGCCGGCGGGAGCAGGCAACTACGGCGGCGAAGAAACTCGACCATTCAAACCGGTGTCCTTTGGTGTGCTTAAGGAGTATCGCGACGACTACCCGCACACATCACCGGTGGGCAGTTTCAAAGCGAACCGCTTCGGCCTCTACGATCTTGGCGGCAGTCTCTGGGAATGGTGCGAGGATCTTTACGATGGCCTGAGCGGCGAGCGTGTATTGCGCGGCGCTTCGTGGAGTTTCTTTGTCGGCCCCGGACGCCGCAGCTTGTTGTCCTCGTTCCGCTTCAAGGGTCCTGCCGGCCATCGCCAGGCCATTGATGGATTCCGGTGTGTGCTGGCGCCTGCCGGCGTGGCCACAACGCAAGGTCTTTCAAACTCAGTCAACGTCTCCACCGGTTCCAACGCCGCCGCATCGTGGGTCATTCCGACGATTCCCCAAGCGGGTGCCAACGGCTGGATCACGCTGTTTGACGGTGAGCGACTGTTTGGCTGCAACCCAACCGACGAGGTCTTCACATCGGGGAAGGCATTTCTTCGGAACGGTTGCCTATGGATGGACAACGCACAACCCGGATTGCGGTTTGACCGGAAGGCGCGCAATGCGGCACTTCGCGCACGAGTGAAGAAGGTCAGCGGCCAGAATATCACACTCTGCATCGGCCCCTATTGGGGATGGTTTAACGGCGGAAAGTCGTTTGGAATCACCGAATACCGCAATGGTCGCTGGCCGGTTCTCGTCAAAGGCAATTCCTCTTCCAAACTACCGGATTTCTTCGACATGGAATTCACAGTGATTGGCGGAACGCTCGCCCTCACCGCCAATGGCGCTACTGTGGCAACGACACAAGCTGCTCCCATCGAGGACGACGCATGGCTTGTTGTCTCTACTCTTAAGGGGCTGAGTGAATTCAAAAGAATCGAGCTAAAACTCTTGG
>CAZZLB010000941.1:0-1074 GCA_964654655.1 uncultured Rhodoferax sp.
GAAATCATCCCGTTGGTAATCGAGAACAGGTTGGTGACTTCGATTCGAGTCCCCGAACCAATGACTGCGCCGGCCCCGTTGTAGACATCCACTCCAGAACCCCCCGTAAGCGTGCCTACGTTGAGATTGGAGAGGTTTCGAGCGTAGCGGGCGTCTGCGGCTTGGATTGACCACGCGGCGGCTCCAGCGGGATAAGTCTGCACCCCAGAGACGGACGTATTCGTAGCGGCGGATATAACCCCAAGGTTCGTCGAGGTGACCGCGAGTTGGAAGTTGATGGCTCCGGGAGGTGCTTTGATGGTGCAATTGTAAATCCCGGCTTGGGCGTTGGAATACCATGTGATGCCCGAGGAATCTGTGACCGGCAGGAAGATGATGTTTCCGACAAACGGGGTCGTGGGCTGAATCGTGATTGTCCGGTTGGTGGTCGGGTAGCCTCCGAACTGGTTCACATCGAAGTAAACATGAGTGGCGCCAAAGCACGAAAGCGTCAGCCAAAGCAACCCAAACACCCCAAGGAACTTGTTGAACGTGGTTTTCATTTCAAAACTTAGAATACATTATCCGGCGCCAAGGATTTCCACCGCCAATCGCAGGTGCGGCCGGCGACTGATCTGGATAGTAGTTATACACCCATAACTCGTTGTAAGTCAATCCTCCTCCCGCGTCCCCGTGCTTGGACACCACATCTCCCGGATAAAACGTCGAGGTTGACAGCGAATCATCGTCCCAATCGCCCCGGAACACCATCCCGCCAGCGGAGAAAATGTTCATCCCGGTCGGAAGGTAATACCCTAGAGGATAACGCCGAATCGCGTGGTCGTAGAGGTATTGCTCTATCCGATAGCCAATCTCGGGGTCGTTCAGGATCGGAACATCATCTCCTTTACGGACGCAAACGATGCCGATTGGGATGGTGTCCGGGGGTGGGGTGAGATTCTGAGATGGACGAGTCCCGGCGCCGTACTGAAACATCCGGCACTTGATGACCGGGAAAATCTCTTGGTCGTGGGTCGCGTCGTTGTTGGTGTCGGGTATCTCAATCCAGAACTCAGCCCATCGCTCGCCGTTGTT
>CAZZLB010000942.1:0-1073 GCA_964654655.1 uncultured Rhodoferax sp.
CCGTGTTGCGGTAACACCTGAAGGCATGAAGAAACTCGGCAAACGCCAGATGCAGCCAGGTATGCCAGTGGAAGTGATCTTCATCACAGGGGAGCGATCCATGCTGACCTATTTGTTGCACCCCTTGACCAAGCGGATGGCCGCGTCGATGAAAGAGGAGTGAGGCCCATGTTGCGTCATATTTTGAGCAACGCAGTGCAGTGTCTGCCATTCAAGCCGCTGTTGCTTGGCAGCCTGCTGTTGTCTTTTTCAAGCACCGTGCTGTCCATGGATTTGCTGCAGGCTTACCAGGCGGCGCAGCAGCAGGATGCGACGATTCTGGCATCGCGTGCTGCGGCGCAAGCCGGCCGCGAGCGTCTGCCGCAGGCGCGATCGCAGTTGTTGCCCAACGTTGCCATGAGTGTGGGGCGCAACCAGAACAACCTGGTTAACACAACGCCCAATTCATTGGGGCAGGAGCAAACCAGCGAGACCCACTACCCGAGCTTGAACCGGACTCTGTCCGTGCGCCAGCCTTTGTTTCGCAGTTACTTGACAGCACAGTACGAGCAGGCAAAGGCACAGGTGCAGGACGCGGAAGCTTCTCTGGCGCAGGATGAACAGAACCTGGCGGTGCGTGTCAGTGGCGCCTATTTTGAAGCGATGTTGACGCACGAACAACTGGCTCTGGTGCTGGCTCAGCGTACGGCGTACACGACGCAACTCGACGCTGCACGCAAGGCCTTTGCGGCGGGCTCCGGTACACGCACCGATGTGGACGATGCGCAGGCGCGGCTGGACATGAATGTGGCTCTTGAGATTGAGGCCCGGCAGAACGTGTCCTACACCTTGCGACAGCTTGAGATGCTGGTGAATCAGACGGTAGACAAACTGGCAACGCTGGACGCAAGCAGGCTGGAATTGCTGGAGCCGCAACCCAATGTGCTGCAGGACTGGATTGCTCGCGCCGAGAGCAGCAGTCCGCAATTGCAGTCGCTCAGGGCGCAGGTCGAGGCGTCCCGGCAGGAGGTGAAGAAGGCAGGTTCCGGTCATTACCCGACGCTCGATGCTGTGGCGCAGTGGTCGCGCAGCGA
>CAZZLB010000943.1:0-1071 GCA_964654655.1 uncultured Rhodoferax sp.
GGACTCAGGTGTTTGATGTGGCGTTCCTGGATTATTTTCTGGAAGAGACGACCGGCGTGGAAGTCGCCCGAAGACTCCGTGAAGCGCAACCCCACCTGAAGATTATCTTGATGAGCGGTTACATCGTCAATGATCGGGACGCCAAAATGGAACAGGCGGGAGCCGACGCGTTTCTTTCAAAACCATTCAGTGATCACACCGCGCGGCTCATCGTCGCACACTTGCTCCCCAGGGCAAGACAGAGGCAATCGCTTCCGGCGGACACTGCAAACTACTTCTAGATCACAGGAGACAAGGCATGAACGCACTGAGACAGAAACGACAGCAACCCACCGGTAACAGACAACGAAGCCATCGAACTGCGGGCCTGTGCCGCGCCACGCTTCGACGCGCTCATTCCCCCCACGCCAACATGATCCCCGAGAATGATGAATCTTCAGAATCACTATATGTGTTTGTTCACGGGGTTTTGCGCTCTGGCAAGAGCCATCACGGACATCTTGGAAACGCGAAGTTTCTCGGAAAAGGCAGGACGAAAGAGCAATTTGCCCTTTACCTTGGAGTTCTTCCATATGTGGTGAAGAGTGAAAAGATCTCCTGGATCGTCGGCGAAGTCTATGAGGTGGACAAACGGACGCTGCGGAAGCTGGATCTTGTCGAGCAGTGCCCCGCCTGGCATTTTCGGGAATGGGTGGACGTGATTTTGGACAACGGCCGGAAAATCAAAGCGATGATGTATTTCGCCAGAGAGCGAAAGAAGTATTTGGTGCTGAGCGGAGATTTCAATGTTGGTTAGTTGGTCGTCGGACTGTTCTTTTGCGTAGGTGAAATGGAGAAGTTGCGTTGCAGGTTCAGCCTATGGGTTTGCAGCAGCACCAAAGGTTTTCGATGTTGGTTATAAGGCTGGGTTGGGTTAAAATTCCATCATGTGGGACGCTATAAAAGCCAGCAGCGGAAGAACACGTGGCGGAAGCCGTCGCGGGGAGGCGGGGCAAACGCTGGTGGAGTTCTGCATCTGCGCGCTGGTGTTTTTCATGCTGGTGTTCGGCGTCGTGGACCTGGCGCGCGGCG
>CAZZLB010000944.1:0-1070 GCA_964654655.1 uncultured Rhodoferax sp.
GCTTGGTTCAGATGCTGGATGATGTGGAAGCGATCCAGTACATGCAACGCCTGGCCGGCTTGGGCGGCAATGACCCGCAGATACGGTTGCCACATATCGGTGCAAACGAACCGCAGCCCGCCCACCACGGTCGGCCCCAGCACCGCCAACCCGCGTCGCAATGTGGCTTGGGTGCGCTTGCGTCCCACCCAGAGCAGCCGCCGACAATGGCTATCGATCTGGTAGATGACCGTCAGAAACTGGTCCGCTCGTTTGCCTTGGCCCCAGTGGATCTCGTCCACCCCAATGGACTCGACCTGGCCGAGTTCTCGATGTTCCAACCCCCAGCCCACAAACCACTCCACCGAGCGGTAGACAGCCTCCCAACTGGTGTGAAACACCCGCGCCGTCTCCCGCCAGGACAACCGCCGCGCCCACCGCGCCAGAAAGCCCATCATCGCCGTGGTCATCGGTCGCTTACCCTGACTCCAAGGAATATGCTCCACCACCACGCCGTGCTCGGGACATTCCACCCGCCGAGGCGCGTAGATGAACCCCGCCATGATGCCCCACATCGGCACAAATCGCCACCACCGCTCCGGCAACCGGTCATAGCCGGGTGCCGCCTTCAAGCACCGGGAGCACTTGCCGTTGATCTGGCTGTGCGCTGCCAGCCCAATCTCAATCCTCTGGATGTGGCCCTGCCGATTGCGCACTCCCCTCACGTCTTGGTAAACGAACCCCATAAAAGGTTGAATGTCATTCAAAACGGTCTTAGCTTGCAGTTGCATAGATGGTCTTTCGGTTCAGCGTGCGATGTCAATTCGCACATTCAACCTGTAACCGAAGACCAGCTTTTTTGCCACCAGCCCCGACCTTCCCGGTGGCCCCGTCTTGTGCTACATTCTGCTTGCGGTCCGGGGGATAGGGCTCTGCAGGAGTGCAACCTGAGCACCGAACCGCCCGTGGATTGCGCAAGCATCCTCGCCCGGTTCGGAGTTGCTCCGGACCGGGCTCGCTTTTCCACGGATGCTTTTGCAACCACGGTCAAAGCGAAAAACTCATCCTCTTTTTCCGGCCGTCAGGCCGCT
>CAZZLB010000945.1:0-1069 GCA_964654655.1 uncultured Rhodoferax sp.
CGCCGCGCGCCAGGTCCACGACGCCGAACACCAGCATGAAAAACACCAGCGCGCAAATGCAGAACTCCACCAGCGTCTGCCCCGCCTCCCCGCGACGGCATCCGCCACGTCTTCTCCCTCCGCTGGTTTTTATAGCGTCCCACATGGCGGGAATTTTAACCCAACCCGGCCTTATAACCAACATCGAAAAAATGCTGCCGCTGCAAACCCATCGGCTGAGCCTGCAACGCAACTTCCCCATTTCACCCACGCGAGAAACAGCCCGACGATCAACTAACCAACGTTGAAATCCCCGCTCAGCACCAAATGCTTCTTTCGCTCTCTGGCGAAATACATCATCGCTTTGATTTCCCGGCCGTTGTTCAAGATCACGTCCACCCATTCCCGAAAATGCCAGGCGGGGCACTGCTCGACGAGGTCCAGCCTCCGCAGCGTCCGCTTGTCCACCTCATAGACTTCGCCAACGATCCAGGAAATCCTTTCACTCTTCACCACATAGGGAAGGACTCCAAGGTAAAGGGCGAACTGCTCTTTCGTCCTGCCTTTGCCAAGGAACTTCGCTTTTTCCAGATGTCCGTGGTGGCTGTTGCCGGAGCGCAAAGTCCCATGAACAAACACATATGATGATTCTGAAGATTCGTCATTCTCGGGGATCATGTTGTCGTGGGGGGAATGGGCGCGTCGAAGCTTGGCGCAGCACAGGTCCGCGGCCCGATGACTTCGTTGTCTGTTACTGGTGGGTTGCTGTCGTTTCTGTCTCAGTGTGTTCATGCGTTGTCTCCTGCGATTCAAAAGTAGTTTGCAGTGTCCGCCGGAAGCGGTTGCCTCTGTCTTACCCTGGGAAGCAGGTGCGCAACGATGAGCCGCGCGGTGTGATCACTGAATGGTTTGGAAAGAAACGCGTCGGCTCCCGTCTGCTCCATTTTGGTGTCCCGGTCATTGACGATGTAACCGCTCATCAAGATAATCTTCAGGTGGGGTTGCGCTTGACGGAGTCTTCGGGCGACTTCCACACCGGTCGTCTCTTCCAGAAAATAATCCAGGAACGCCACATCAAACACCTGAGTCC
>CAZZLB010000946.1:0-1069 GCA_964654655.1 uncultured Rhodoferax sp.
CTGCCGGTGTCGCTGATCGCGAAGCCGGGCAGGGCCTCGGTCGGGCCGGGCTCTTTGACGCGGGCAACGATCCGGATTTCGCCTTTCTCCGTGAACTTCACGGCGTTGGAGCCGAAATTAAGCAGAATCTGCTGCAGCCGCATGGCGTCGCCAGTCAGGTTTCTCGGCACATCGGGGGCAATGTCGATGCTCAGTTCCAGACCCTTGTCGCTGGCCTTTTCGGCCAATAGCGTGGCGACGTCGGTGGCGACCTTGTCGAGTTCGAAGTCTGCGTGCTCCAGACTCAGTTTGCCGGCTTCGACCTTGGAGAAGTCGAGGATGTCGTTGATGAGACCCAGCAGATGCTGGCCGGCGCTCTGGATCTTGGCGAGGTAATCACGCTGACGCGGTGCGAGCTCGGTTCTGAGCAGCAGGTGCGACATGCCGATTACCGCGTTCATCGGGGTGCGAATTTCATGGCTCATATTGGCCAGAAAATCGGCCTTCGTGCGCGCTGCGGCCTCTGCCAGCGCCTTGGCTTGACGCATCTGCTCCATGCCAGCACGCTCGATGCTGATGTCCTCGATAACCCACACGGTTCCCCTCGACGGATCGGCCACATCTACGGCCGAGCCGGTCAGGCGAGCCCAGAACAGGCTGCCGTCCTTGCGCATCAATTGTTGTTCGCGGCGGCTGACTTCACCGCGCCAGATCTGCTCGTAGACGGCGCCACCACCGGCCGCCTCAGCGGCTTCGTCGGGGTACCAGATGCTTGTCTTCTGACCATGCATGGTGCCGCTCGGCCAGCCGAACATTTGATGCAGTCCTCGGTTGCCACGCTGGATCACCCGGTCCCTGAGCAGTGCGATCCCGGAGTTGGCGCTGTCGAAGATCGCCTGCTGTTCACTGCTGGTGGCTCGCAACTCGCTGGTCCGGCTTTCCACCAGTTGCTCCAGGTTGCGGCGGTGCCCTTCCAACTCATCAGCCATTCTTTTCTTGTCAGTGATGTCCTCTTTGATGGCAAGGTAGTGGCTTATCCGGCCATCGGGTTGTCGTATCGGCGCAAGGCTTGCGAACTCAACGTATTCGC
>CAZZLB010000947.1:0-1066 GCA_964654655.1 uncultured Rhodoferax sp.
CCGTCAACAAAGGCTGCTCCGACAAGCCGGGCCGCCTGCAACTCTACGACCAATATAACAACACCGCCTCCGCCCATGCCTCGTTGTTCAAGGAGGTCTTCGACGACGTGCATCACTTCCCCTGCGTGGCGATGGATGTCGAGGTTGTGGACCTGGACAGTTTCGCTCGCGAGCAGAAGATCGAGCGGATTGACTTGCTGAAGATTGACGCCGAGGGCTGCGAAATCCCGATCCTCAAGGGTGCGGCCGAACTTCTCGGTGGCGAGCGCGTTGATGCCATCCAGTTCGAGTTCGGCGAGGTCAATGTCATCAGCCGCGCCTTCTTCCGGGACTTCGTTCATGCGTTGCCGGGGTTTCGTTTCTACCGGCTGCTCTGCGGCGGGTTGCTGCTGCTCGATCCCGCCGAGGCGCACACCTGCGAGATTTTCGCGCACCAGAACGTCGTTGCTTTCCGGGAGAAGGGCGGCGTGTTCGAGGCGCTGATGGGAAGACAGTAGCCCGCTCAATGGAGGATGACATGAAGCCGATGTATGAACGCTTGGATAGGCGGTGGTCGGGTTGCGCGCTCGCGCTGTGCCTGTTGTGTCCCGTGGCCAGTCGCGTCGCTTCCGCGCTGGATTTCCCCGGCCCTGAGCCGCAGGCGGCGAAGGCGATGGTGGACAACAATCGCTTCGCGCTGGAGAACGAGGTGATCCGCTGTGAGTGGATGACGGGCGGCGGGCGGTTGAAGCCGGTGTGCGTGGAGGACAAGCTTTCCAAGACCACGCTGAGCCTCGGCGATGGCGAGTGTTTCCGGTTCGTCGTTGCGCGGACGCCGGCGGCGGAGGGGCGGACGGTGCGCGCGTCGGACCTCCAGATCGTCGGCAAGCCGAAGATGACGGTGTTGAAGCCGGCGGCACAGTCGCGGCGGTTGGCGGAGCGGCGCGGCGGACGGCAGATCGCGGTGGACCTTGTTTCGCAGGACGGCAATCTCAAGCTCCAATGGCGCGCGGTGCTGCGCGACGGCTCCAACTACGTGCGGCAACATCTGTCGGTGGCGGCGAAGCGCGAGGCGGTGGAGTTGCAG
>CAZZLB010000948.1:0-1065 GCA_964654655.1 uncultured Rhodoferax sp.
CAGGGCATGGTCACGATCGACACCAAGAGCAAGGCGGTGCAGCACATCTCGGGCGGCATCATCAAGGAGGTGCTGGTCAAGGAGGGACAGCAGGTCAAGGAAGGGCAACTTCTGATCAAACTGGATGAAGCAGTGGCCAAAGCCAACTTTGAGTCGAACCGGCAACGCTACCTGGGCTTGCGCGCGATGCAGGGTCGTCTGCTCGCCGAGCAGCAGGGCCTGGGCCAGATCAACTGGCATGCCGATTTGCGTGATGCCATGACCGACCCGCAAATTCGCCAGATGGCGCTGACGCAGGAGCAACTGTTCGGTTCGCGGCGTGCCGGCTTGCGGGCTGATCTGCTGTCGATCGACGAGAGCATTGCTGGGCAGGAAGGGCTGATGCAGGCTTACACCGCCATGCTGGGAAACCGGCGCAACCAGCTTGCACTGCTGAGTGAGGAACACAAGAACACCAGCGCTCTGGTGGCAGAAGGTTATGCACCACGCAATCGCCAGCTGGAACTGGAACGTATGTTGGCGGAAGCTAACTCCTCGATTGCCGAACTGCTTGGCAATACCACGCGTGCCCAACGCGCCATTGGCGAACTGCGTCAGCGTGCTGTGGTACGCCAGCAGGAGTACCGCAAGGAAGTGGAGTCGCAGTTGTCTGAAGTGGACCGCGAGGTGCAGGCCGATGCCGAAAAATTCCGTGCCAGCAAGGATGACCTGGCTCGCACCGAGATCAAGTCGCCGGCCGCAGGACAGGTTAATGGTTTGGCGTTTCAGAGCGTCGGAGGCGTTATTGGTCCCGGGCAAAAGCTGATGGACATTGTCCCGGTGAGTCAGACATTGTTGCTTGAAGCAAGGGTTTCGCCGCACCTGATCGACCGCGTCCATGCCAATTTGCCGGTGGATGTGCGCTTTTCTTCCTTTGCCAATTCACCACAGCTGGTGGTTGAGGGCAAGGTGGCTTCGGTTTCGGCCGACCTGTTGGTGGACCAGCACACCGGCGCGGGCTACTTTCTGGCCCGTGTTGCGGTAACACCTGAAGGCATGAAGAAACTCGGCAAACGCCAGATGCAG
>CAZZLB010000949.1:0-1060 GCA_964654655.1 uncultured Rhodoferax sp.
AAGCCGCCGTTGAAGCTGTCCCAGTTGACGATGTGGTTGGTCAGGCTGGTGAGGTCGGTGCCGGTGACCTGCAGGATGCCGCCGGCGAAGGTGAGGGGCGTCATCGCGCCGCCGATGTTGCTGCTGGAACCGATGCTGAGTCTGCCGGCGCTGAGGATGGCGCCGCCGCTGAAGCTGTTGCTCGCGCCGGAAAGCACCAGCGTGTTGGTGCCGAGCTTGACGAGGCCGCCGCTGGTGCCGTTGTCGGTGAGGAACCCGGCGAAGGTGGTGTCGTTGGTCTGCACGACCATCAGCATGGTGTTGCTCACCACCAGCGTGCTGCCGGCTTCGCCGCTGAGCGAATAGACCGCCGGGCCGGAGCTGAGGAACAGGTTCGACAGCGTCGTCACCTGGGTTGAACCCGGCATCAGCACCCGGGCCGTGATGCCGTAGCCGCCGGTGCCGTTGGCGAAGGTGAAGAGGATGCTGTGGCGGCCCACGCCCAACTGGATGCTGCCTTGCGCCCAAGCGCCTGAGCTGTTGTTCCATGCCACGTTCGTGCCGTCAATCCACAAGCCGTTGGGATCGTCGCCCTGGATCTGGAAGATGTAGTTGCCCTCCGTCGGCGCGGTGAACCAGCCCTGCCAGCGCGCCTCGTTGTTGGCCGTCGTGGGGCTGTTGAACGGCGGCGGGAAGTTGTAGTTCGGCCCGGCCGAGCCGTAGGCAAAGTCCGGCATGAACTGGTTGGCGTTGGCCAGGACGAGTGGGTTGAACGTGGCGAAGTGGTTCTGCGCATTTACGACGCCGTTGATGTTGGAGCCAACGGAGGCGGTCCACTGGTAAAACTCGCCGACAAGGCCCGCCCCGCCGACGGCGATGACGGTGGTGCCGTTGCTGAGGGTCAGGCCGCCGTTGATGACGGCGTTGGAGAGGACGACCGTGCCGTTGCCGACCGTGAGGCCGCCGGTGTTGAAGTAGTTCTGGTTGGTCAGCATCAGCGTGCCGGTGCCGTTCTGGAGGATGGAGCCGCTGCCCTGGATGTAGTTCGGCAGAGTGGCCAGGTCGCTGCGGTTGATGACCA
>CAZZLB010000950.1:0-1060 GCA_964654655.1 uncultured Rhodoferax sp.
CGGAGGCTCATCGGGCCGCCTCCTTGGCCAACCGCGCCGTGGCGCGCGCCTGCTGTGTGCCGCTCCAGCGGCTGACCTTGGCCCGGATCTCGCGCCCCCAGCGCGACAGGTGGCGGATGCGGACGGCCCGGGCCATGACGTCCATCGGGTCGAGGAGCTCGCGAAGGATGGATTTCGATTTTATCATTTCCAGGCCTCCTTGACCTTTTCGGCCATCGTGTTACATTTTTGGTTCATTCGTTCCCTTCCTTCCGGCCCCCGGCGGTGTCCCTCCGCCCGGGGCCTCTTTGTTGTTGCGGTTGCCGCCTCCCTCGCGGGTGGTTGGCCGGGCGGCGCGGCCAGTGTCACGACCTGACGAGCCCGGCCAGCGAGGCGGGGTCATAAAGCAACTTCTTGCCCCGGCGGCAGACCGGGCGAATCTTCCCAGCCTTGACCGCCCGCTGAATCGTTTTGGGGCACACGCCGGCAATGAAGGCGGCCTCCGTGATCGTCACGCCCCGGCGGGCGGCGACCAGCTCCAGCGCGGCGAAGAGGGTAGCGCCGTCGATTCCCGCGACGTGCGGGGCGAGGAGCCCGACGACGGCGTTTTCGATGTAGGCGGGGAGCGGCTTCATTTGCTAAAAATCCTCTGCTATAGTTGCCCTTGGGGACGGCTGAATCACCAGCCGGAGCCCCAAGGACAAGAAAACATGGCTCAATCAACCTGCCCCAAGTGCCCCGGAACCGCGTTCGAGGCCGTCGAAGCCACCATTACCCGGTGCTCCATGCCCAAGACCTTCATCCAATGCACCCGCTGCGGATGCGTGGTCGGCGTGATCGACAGTTTCAACGTCCCCGAGCTTATCAACACGCTCGCCAACGGGCTGAAGATCGACATTGGCTTTGGCCTTGGCCGCTTGCCACGCAAGTGACGTAATCGGCGGCGGGAGGCCTTCGGGTCTCCCCACTTCCAAGAACTCCTCAGCATTGATGCAGGGACGAACCTCCCCGTCAACAATCTCATACCCCCCGCAGTTACACGGCCCCGGCGTTTCTGCCGGGCCATTGTGTACCGCGCAAT
>CAZZLB010000951.1:0-1059 GCA_964654655.1 uncultured Rhodoferax sp.
CGCAGAATGCCAGTGATCCGTCAAGCTGGATGAAATGGCAAACAGCAATGCAAGATGAACTCGCTGAAATCAAAACTAATAAAGCAAGGAACCGATGATTACCTATCAGCTAACCGACCTCGACGAGAGAGTTGCGAAGTCAATCGCCGCCGATACGAAAGAGGAACGCGACGGTTTCATCCGTCACCGGACATGGCTGGCGAAATTGGAGACGTGCCGGAAAAAGTGGAACGGTGTCGAATACACCTACGAAGATGACCCGGAAGCGTCACCTTGCAATCAGCGCAATGCCGCTCACCACATGGCATTAGTGGCTAAAGTTAAGCAGTTAGCACTAGGCACTGGCGATTATACGCCAAAACAACGCAGTTATTTTGACAGGTGATGACTGAGATGCTTAAAACCAATAAAAACGCCGCAAATCGGCCAATAGGCGCAAAGAAGGGCATTCCTAAGTGGTCTGCAAAGGCGGAAACAAAGAAGCTGGACAAGTTTTGCCGGGAAGTAGTGTTTGCGAGGGATAAACATTGTTGCCAGCGATGCGGCAAAGGGCAGGTGGCGGCGGCATTGCACTGGGCGCACACAATCACGCGAGCGGCGAAATCTGTCCGTTGGCATCTCGACAACAGCCAAGTGCTTTGTTACTACTGCCACTTCAGGTGGGCGCACGAATACCCGCTACAATTTGCTGATTGGGTGTTAGAACGACTTGGCCAAGAGCGATACGATGCGCTAATGCGCCGGAGCAACCAACCACAACCCCTGACCGAGGCCGTGACGCATTCGGTTTGGGCATATCTTAGCGATGAAGCGCAAAAGTATGGAGTGACCCTACCATGACTGACCTACCGCTATTCGCAGCGATCAGCCGAGGGCGCGAGCAAGCCGACGCTTGCACCGAAAAAGCCCGACAAACTTTGAGTGACTGGCCTGAGCAAGCCTACTATGCATTTGGGCGGTATCTCGCGCAAATGACAACCGGTGATTTGTTTTCCAGCGAATCTGCCGTTGATGCTTGTCACTCTGCCGGTCTTGAACGTCCGCACGATGACCGAGCGT
>CAZZLB010000952.1:0-1058 GCA_964654655.1 uncultured Rhodoferax sp.
GTCTTGCCTGCGGGCGTTGGCAAGTCGTTGATTTGATCCTTCAACGATTGGCGGACGTTGATGATGTTGGAGTCCTCAAAGTCGTTGATGAGTCCGATGATTTGGTCGAACCCTTCTAGCGCATACCAATATCGAGGGTGTTTGACAATCCAGATTCCCAGAGCCTCTGGGACCACGCTGAACTCGTCGGGAGGGTTATCGAAATTGATGCCCTCTGCCGTGATGGTGAGCACCGCCATGTCCGGCTTCTCAGCCTGAACCTCGCAAGACAACACGCGAGTCTGATTTCCGTAGGAGTCTTGCAGGAATGTGCCGCGACCAATTCCGGATTGTAGGTTCAACGCCTGATTCAGCGGAAGCCGAAACTGATGGCGGATTGTGGCCTGCTCCGCCCGCTCGATAGATGGAGACGAGGGGAGTTCCTGTAGCGCAATCTGGTCAACGCTCTGGGCTCCAGAGGCGTCCGACGCGATTATCGCACCGGGAGGAGTCGCTGTGCCGCCCTTGCCAACCGACCCGTCAGCGCGATCAACCCCGCTTGGAGGATAGGAATATGTATAATCGGGCATATCACGCGACGGTTAGCGATGCGTATTGGCTGTTGGCGTTACCCGCTGCCGAGTTCGCCAGACACCGATAGTAAGTGTTCCCGAGGTTGAACGTGTTCGAGATGTTCAGGTGATTCGTCGTGACGTTGGAGAACACGCCGGCGTTGGCCAAGGATGACCAGCTAACGGTGTTGCTGACGTTGTTGGTCGAATACCACTGGTAATTTACCGAAATCTCGCTGCTGACCACCACGGAGAACGATGTGGCGTTGTTGTTCGTCGTGGAAGCGTTGGTTGGATTCGTCGTAAAGATAGGTGGCCAAGTCAGCGCCGGGTAGAGTGCAACCGCCGTGTTCAGGAGGTCTGCTACCTTGTATCCCACCTGAGTATTGCCCTGCTGGATTTTCAGAACGTCTTGGGACAGGGTGAACGTGCGGAGATAGTTCGGGTTGACGATGTTAGCTTCCAAGACCGTCGTGCGCTGCACCGCGAAACTCGGGGTGAAGTTGT
>CAZZLB010000953.1:0-1058 GCA_964654655.1 uncultured Rhodoferax sp.
ATCGCCGCGGACCAGGATCCGCGCGCCCTCGTAGAGCGGCGCCGCCTCGTGCAGGACCGCCAGCGGGTACTCGTTCCCGTTGGCGGACGTGCCGGCCTTGATGAGCTTCACCCGGTACCGCGACGGCGCCGCGTCCTGGCTCTCGCCGTCCGCGTGCACCGCCTCGACCAGGGTGATCGTTTCGCAGGCCTTGAGGTTCTTGGGGTCCATGTCGGCGCCTCCGGTCTACTTCGCGTCCGGGAAGAACCGCTCGTAGAGCTTGCGGTTCGGCAGCTGCCCGAAGGCGGCCTCGTACTGGTCGAGGCTGCAGCTGAAAATCTTGCGGCCGTGATTGGTGACCGCGATCGAGATGCCGTGCTTCTTGGCCTCGGCGATCACGGTTTCGCCCGCGGCCAGGCGAGGCTTGCCGCTCTTGCGGTCGAAGTCGAAGGCCGGGCTGTTGGGCTTGGTCAGGTTGGGGTCCTGCAGCGTCGGGTGCTTCTTGGCAAACCGGGAGGTGCTCATCACCTTGGGGTCGATCTGGTCGGCCTCGTCGTCATCGGCCTGGCCCACCGGGTCGGCGCCGGAGCTGCCGATCGTCACCTCGTCCGCCTGGCCGGCCGCCTCGGCCGGGCCCGCGGGCGCCGCGCCCTCGATGCCGGTGCCGCCGCCGCCGGTCTGCTCGCCCGCCTTGCTCGCCTTGTCAGCCATTTCTTCGCCTCCGGGTTGGGTTTCAGCTGGCCGGCCTCGGTGTGGTGCCGGGCCGGCCCGCCGCCGCTGATCGCCTGGGAGCGATCGCGGGAATCGTAGCGGGCGAAAACCGGGCGTCAATCAAAATGTGGGTGAATTCGCGCAGGTGTTGGGGGAAAACGCGCAGGCCTGGCGGCGGGCCCTGGATCCGGAAGGCCGGCAACGGGTTGGCCGCTGCCGGCTGCCGGCTGCCGGCTGCGCTCCCTGGCGGCCGGCCGGGCGCCGCGGGCGCGCGCGGGCTGGCGCGCCCTGCGGGCCGGCTGCCGGTCATGCGCTCGGGTCCTCGGCGCCGTCGCCGCAGGCCGGGCGTCCTGGCAGCGCGAGGCCCA
>CAZZLB010000954.1:0-1054 GCA_964654655.1 uncultured Rhodoferax sp.
AATCTGTCGCGCTGGCATTGTCGCGTACGATCACGATAGATAGGGATTCGCCATCGGCACCAGACACTTCCAACTTGTCCGGCACCTTCCCGAACGCGACCTCGACGAAGTGCATTTGCAGGCGCGGGTCTTTGCTCGCCGCCCATTGGCGCAGGATCGCTTCCGTGACCGTGACCACATGCCCATCAATGACAATCGGCTGCCCTCCCTGCTTTGCTTCCTCATGCGCGATTTGCTGCGCCAGGGTGCGCAGGGCGTCGAAGGAGCGCGGTCGGCCTTTGCGGTTGATGCGGGCATCACCCTTCGAGAATGGTTTTAGGTTGTCGGCGGCGTGCGGGTTGTTAGCCATCACTATTCCATCACTCTATAATTTCCGGTGTGCCGCCGGTCATATCCACCCAGCGCTGAATGGCGACCGCGACATAAGCGGGCGAGATTTCCACGGCGCGGCATTTGCGGGATAGGCGTTCGCAGGCGATTAAGGTGGTGCCTGATCCGCTAAAAGGATCGGCTACAATATCGCCAATCTTCGAGCTATTCTTGATCGGTCGCTCCATGCACTCTATGGGCTTTTCGGTTGGGTGGTTCTCGTTTTTGGATGGTTGCTTTATGTCCCATACCGTCACCTCGTTCGTTGGTCCATACCAATCGACCGGAGGTGTTACGCAATAAAGACAAGGCTCATGTTTTTGCATATAGTGAGCCATAAAAGTGCCATAATGCGGATCGACCTTATTCCAAATCAGAAGCGCCCTAACAGTCAGCCCAGCATTCTCCACGGCGTCAAAAACGTCGCGCCCTTTCCTGTCAGCAAACCAAATATAAACAGCGGCTTTTTTTTCTTTCTCGCCCATCCACACGGATAAAAAGTGAGGATACAAATCGGTGGTGTCATCCCCGCTCAACTTTTCACGTTTATCTTCGTTTCCACTTCCGCCTTCATAGTCCACGCCATAAGGCGGGTCGGTGACAATCAGGTTTGCCTTCTCTCCCCCCATCACCCTCTCGACCACCGCCCGATCTGTGCAATCCCCGCAGATAATCCGATGCTCGC
>CAZZLB010000955.1:0-1049 GCA_964654655.1 uncultured Rhodoferax sp.
CCACCCGGGGTGGTGGTGCTGTTGCCGCTGCCTACCGTGAACTTGGTGCCGACTCCGTCATTGCTGAGCTGCGAGTAGTTGGCATAAAGCGCGGTGCGCTTGGACAGGTCATGCACATAGCCCACTGCCCACTGCGTTGCATCGTTGGCCACCTTGTCCGCCTTGAGCGTGGTATAGGCAAAACGCACTTCGCCCGTGCTGACCTTGTACTGTGTACCGACCATATTGACCGTGGTGTTGGTCACGCCGACTTCGTTCTTGCCCCACAGGTACATCAGCTTGGCCGGACCAAACTGGTAGTTGATGGCAAAGTTGGTCTGGGTAAAGTCACCCGTGGCGTATTTCGTGGTGCCCGTGGCAAAAGCCATATTGAGGTCACCAGAGCGGTAGCCGATGCGAGCGCCCACATGGTTGCCATCGTCAGCGGTCGCTCCAGCGTTGCTGGCTTGCTCACCCATGGCGTACATGAAATGACCCGTGAAGCCGCCCAGCCCCGCGGGCAGGAAGTAGCCGATCGAATTGGAGGCCCGCACGTTGGTGCGCGCCGTGGTGCCGCCGGTGTTGACCTGGTAGAACAACTGACCGGCATTGCCCACACCGTTGGTGCCAAACGGGTGCATGGAAACCGTCAGGTTATTGAAGCTCGGTACGTAATCGCGCCCCAGGCGGACTTCACCAAAACTGCCGATCAAACTCACCGTGGAGCGCCGGCCAAAAGTCAGGCCCTGGCTGCCCGCAATCCCGCTTAGCCCGGCGGTCTTGTTGTCCACGCTGGTTGAGCCACCCGTGCCGTTGTCGGGGCTGACGGCTGCTTCCAGCCAGAATGCCGCTTTCAGGCCGCCACCCAGATCTTCAGTGCCTCTGAAACCCAGGCGGCTCGAGGTGTTGCCGTCGGTGTTGATGGAGGACACCGAGCCATTGCCATCCGCGCTGGTGTAGAGGTAGCCGATGTCGAGCAGACCGAATATTTCAACGTTGGCCTGGGCGTGGGCCACACCGGCAACAGAGGTCAGGGCTGCAACAACGAGAGCGGGATGAATTTTCATGGT
>CAZZLB010000956.1:0-1049 GCA_964654655.1 uncultured Rhodoferax sp.
GGTGACATTGCTGCTTCCGGTGACTGTGAGACCATTGCTGGCGGTAACGGCAGAAGTTGGATCAGTCCAGGAGGGAGCGTTGCCAGCGCCATTGGTTTGAAGTACTTTTCCGGATGTTCCCGCAGGTAAGCGCACCCAGTCCGTCCCATCGAAATAAATGATGTCACCTGTGACATTGCCAGTCAGGTTAATTTTTGTACCATCCACAGCATTATCGGCGATCTTGGCAGTGGTTACATTGGCGTTCAGAATCTTGGCTGTGGTGACTGCATCATTGGCTATGGTGGTGGCACCATCTGCCAGACTGGTCACATCACCGGTATGGTTGGGGTGAGTGTAGTTATTGGCTCCGTCTGCAATGTTCAGCATCGTCCGTACCTGTGCAGGGGTCAGGTCTTCCACATTCCCTGTACCAGCAGTAACACGGCCTTTGAGGGTGGATGTACTGATCTGGGCCAGCTTCGTATTGGTCACTGCATTGGTGGCAATGGCCAGAGAGGCTGCTTTCAGCGTGGCGCCTGTCCCTCCGGTAACTGTTATCTCAGTACCTGTTAGGTCAGTTCCTGTCACGCTTCCTGCCGGGATATTCCCGAAAGTTACCGCTCCCGCTGCATCTGCAATGGCTACCCTGTCTGCTGTACCCGCTCCGGCGGTCAGTTTGGACGCGGTCACATTGGCATTCAGAATCTTGGCTGTGGTGACTGCATCATCTGCGATCTTGGCAGTAGTCACATTGGCATTCAGGATCTTGGCTGTGGTAACAGCATCATCTGCTATCTTGGCTGTGCTGATACCAAGATCTTTCACGGCAAACTTGCTGGCTGTTGTTCCGGCTCCTTCGATCGTTACCTGGTCGGCTACCGAGGTTCCGGCTGAGGATTTGTCCACCCAGGCGACTACTCCAGTACCGTCTGTGGTCAGTACCTTGTCATTGCCGCCTGAGGCGATCTTGGCAGTAGTCACATTGGCATTCAGAATCTTGGCTGTGGTGACTGCATCATCTGCTATCTTGGCTGTGCTGATACCAAGATCTTTCACGGCAAACTTGC
>CAZZLB010000957.1:0-1047 GCA_964654655.1 uncultured Rhodoferax sp.
CGATTGCGGCGGGCGTCGGGCAGGTGATTTCAGGCGGCTTTGTCGTGGTGGGGTTGCTGACGGGCTGGTTTTTCCTGACGATCATCGGCGTGCTGATCTTTTTCGCGGCTGGCGCTGAGGAGAAGAACGCCCGCTTGCGCGGCGTGTTGCAGGATCTGGAGGTGGGAAAGGTCATGAGTCCGGTGTTCGCGACCGTCGGGCCGGACGACGCGGCGGCCGGCTGCGCGCCTTGGATTTTTCAACGCGGCCAGGACGACTTCCCCGTGGTGGCCGACGGCCGGCTCCTGGGGCTGCTGACGCGCGAGGCGGTGCTGGAGGCGGCGAGGCAAGACGGCGCGGCGCGCGCGGCGGAGTTGATGACGAGGAGCTTCTCCTGCACGCGGCCCGACGCGCTGGTGACGACGGTGCATGATGTGATGCAGACCAGCGGACAGCGCACGGTGCCCGTGATTGAAGATGGCCGGCTTGTCGGTTTGCTGGCGCTCGACAACATCAACCGCTACTTCGCAGTCCGTTCCGTCGGAGCGCCCAAGAACCGCGCTGCTGTTTGAAGCTCGGGCCTTGAAGTTTGGAACTTGGAGTTTCCCCTCGTTTGCCGGTAAGAACAGAGGCTTCAAACAATGAAACCATTTGCGCTGCTCGCCGTTTTGCCGTCGCTGTTGCTCGCCGCCGAACTGCCGGAACCGGTCTTGCCCAAAGGCGTCGGTGTTAACATCCACTTCACCAAGGGCCGCGAAGCCGACCTCGACCTCATCGCGGCGGCGGGGTTCAAGTTTGTCCGTATGGATTTCGGCTGGCAGGGCATCGAGCGCAAGAAGGGCGAATACGACTGGTCCGCCTACGACGAACTGACGGCGAACCTGGAGAAGCGCGGCCTGCGCGCGATCTACATCTTCGATTACTCCAACCCGCTCTACGAGGAGACGTTCACCGCCACCGACCGGCACACGAAGCGCGAGCGCAAGGACATCGCCTCGCCGCAGCGCCCGGAGAGCGTGGCGGCGTTCGCGCGCTGGGCCGGCGCGTCGGCGGCGCACTTCCGCGGCC
>CAZZLB010000958.1:0-1046 GCA_964654655.1 uncultured Rhodoferax sp.
GGCTTGACGGATGAGCAGCGCGGCCTCGTGGCGATGGTGACGGGCTACCGAGACGCGGTGCTTGCCGATTGCCGGGAGGTGATGCTGGAGAAGCGGTTGGAGATTTGCGGCGGCCTGCTGTTCGGCACCGCCGATGTCGTTGCCGTCAACGGCCCGGCCGCGCACGTCATTGACTACAAGTTTGGGCGCGTGTCGGTTGACCCGGCGGAAAGCAATCTCCAGGGCTGGGCGTATGCGCTCGGGGTGTTCGCCCTGACCGGCGCGGAGACCGTGACCGTGCATTTCCTCTCGCCCCGCCGTGACGAGGTGAGCAGGGCGGTGTACACCGAGGCGGACATCCCCGGCCTCGAGGCCGCGATCCGGGGCGTGGTGGCATTGGCGGAGGCGTTTGAGGCGGATGGGCGGCCGGCGGACCGGCTGTCCCCCAGCCCGGCGGTATGCCGGTGGTGCGCCCGGCGCGGAGAGTGCCCGGCGTTGACCGCCCCGTGTATCGATTTGGCGACGCGGGCCAATGGAGGGTTGACCCTGCCGGCGGAGACTAACCCAGGCCGCATGACCGCGGATCAGTTGCACGTTGCGCTTCAGGCGGCCCCGATTGTGGAGGCGTGGACGGAACGGTGGATCAAGGCATGCCGGGGCGAGGCGATGCGGCGGCTCAAGGATGGCGACCCCACGCTATCGGCCCGGTGGCAGATCAAGCGGCGGGCGGGCAAGCGCGAGGTTGCCAATGCGGTTGCCGCTAGTCAGATACTTGCGACGCAGTTTGGCGCGGATGAAGTCGACATTGCCGCCTGCACCTCGTTTGTGATGGGCGACGCGGAAAAGGTTGTTGCGGCGCGGGCCGGTCGCGGCAAGGGCACGGCGGCGAAAGAGGCGTTGAGCGACGCGCTTGAAGCGGCGGGGTTGCTGTCCCGGCGCCCGGATTATGAGTTTGTGTGTGAGTTGGAGTAACAAAAGGGCAGACGCCCGGAAAGGTAAGAGCAACATGGCGACAACAGGCAAAGCAGGCGTAGTGAGTTTTGCGAAGGCGCGGGCAACATCGCCAA
>CAZZLB010000959.1:0-1046 GCA_964654655.1 uncultured Rhodoferax sp.
CGGGCCATGAGCGGCGTGCCGGGCCGGGGCGTGAGCAGGCTGAAGAAGGCCATCGGCGGCTTGATCAACCGGCAGAACTCGACGGTGCGCTTGACGGTCTCGATTGTGTCTTCATCGAAGCCGAGGATGAAGTTGAGGGAATACGGCACTCGGTGGCGATCCAGCCCGCGCAGCAGGTCACGATACTCGGCAACGCTGTTGTGATGCTTCTTGATGCCGTCAAGGCTGACGGGGTTGACGCTCTCTATGCCGAGGTTGAGATGGAAACAACCGGACTGCTTGGCGAGCCGGACGTATTCCTCATCGCGGATGGATTTGAACGTGGTGAGACCGCTCCAGCGCACCTTGAGCGGGATCATGCCGCGGAAAAGTTCCTTGGCACGGTTGACGTTGCCGCCAATGTTGTCGTCCACGATGTGGAGGTTGCGACCGGGCAGCGCCTTGATTTCATTGAGCACTTCGCCAACAGGCCGGAAGCGGTATTTGCGGCCGTAGAGAATTTGCACTTCGCAGAACTGGCAGCCGTGCGGGCAGCCGCGCGTGGTCTGAACGGGGTAGATGTTGTAAAGGAACTTCGACATGTCCAGCAGGTCAAACCGCGGCCGGGGCAGGTTCTGCATGTCGCAAAGCTGCGGAGCCTTGTAGCGCGGCTTCAGGCGGCCGTTCTGGGCGTCGGCGATGACGTCCGCCCAGACCATCTCGGCCTCGCCAATGATGATCGAGTCCACGTGGTCTTGGAGGCGCTCCGGGGCGAGGCTGGCGTGGATGCCGCCGGCAACGACCTTGATGCCGCGTTTGCGGAACGCTTGCGCGACCTCGATGGCGCGTTTCTCGGCAGCGCAGAGCACCGTCAAGCCCACCAGATCGTAGTCAATACTCGTGTCGAGTTTCGTATGAAACTCGTCCACGAGATGGATCTCCACCGATCCCGGCGTCAGTGCCGCCAGATACGGCAGCGTGATCGGTATGATCCATCGCCTTCTCTTTTGAAACAACGTGCCGTCCCGGCGATAAGACGCCGGCATGGCCAGTAAAATCTTCATCGT
>CAZZLB010000960.1:0-1034 GCA_964654655.1 uncultured Rhodoferax sp.
GCATAGATATTGGAGTGTCGGTGTCTTGCTGGATAGCGTAATCCAAAGCGTAGAAGATGTTCTGCGCTTGGCGCTGTGTCGCGCCTGCTTTGCCCAAAACCAAGAAGAACTCATCGCGCTTGCTCATTATACCCTCCATGTCGTACCCACTCAATAAACACTACATCATTCTTCACTGCGTTCTCCTCAAGTATCGCACTGGCTAAATTCAAGGCAGAGTCACGAGAGAAGTAGGGTTGAGACTCCCTAAATTCCCCATCGACACTCCTCCACTGAGCGAACCAAATTACTTCTGAAGGGCATGTTCCTCTGGGTAAATGGTTAAGCCTTATTTGCTTTGTCTTGCTCATATGTCCAAATCCTTTACTGCCAAGAGTTGTTCAAGCGTGTAGATTTCATCGTCCTTATCTTTGATTATCTCTTCTAGTCGTTCGATGATACTTATGTTGTCGTCTTGTCTTTCCATGTATTCATTGACACTCTTTTCTAGTTCAAGAATCCTGTCTTCATGCTTCTCGCATTGGCCACAGACGTAGTTTTCTACGACGTAAACTTCGGAATGGAGGGCATCAACGTCTTTCGCGTTGACGCCGCGCGGTGAGCGAGCATGGCAAGACACACATTCATACCAATGCCATTCGTTTTCTGTTTTGTATTCCAGTTCGTGGTCACAATAAACGCAAGGCATGTCTATTCCCCTCCCTCTGGATACTTGGTGGACTTAGTTGCCCGAAACATCCCACCAACATACTCCGCATGACCATTGACGACGAGTAGGTGGGCGATGGCATCCAGGGTATCGGCACTCCACTCTTGATGGTCTTCGAGAATATAGGCAACGGCAGATGCCAGAGGTTGTAGTGATTCTTGCATATCCTAATCCTTTCCGGGCTTCGCGCCCGTGAATTGTTTCTGTTGGGCTCATTGCCTATGGGCAGAGAGCCAAGAATTGACAGAGTTTTCCCACGCTGATTGCTCGCCCCACGCAAGATACAGCGTGTCGGAAGATGAAGGGAAAGCGTAGCTATCTTTGC
>CAZZLB010000961.1:0-1033 GCA_964654655.1 uncultured Rhodoferax sp.
GATTCAAGCGGCGCATGAGCGAAGCATCCGAGTAATAACTCAGGCCTTGGGCATCTGCCACGTTGACCAGGAACAGGTAGAGCGTCCAGGCCGAGTGGTCACAGCGGACGAAGTAGTTCTCCCGCACCAGCCGATGGTCGATCCAACTGAACTGGGGCGGGACTTTCCGGAGTCGCTCCGGACTGAGGATACGTTTTTTCATACAATGAGTTTTCTACGTTCATGCCGGGCACCATGCCCAGAATGCCGCGTCCTTTGATTATTAGCCGCCGCAGGCTGGTGGCTATGTCGTCTGGTAAGGTACTGCCGATGAACATGGAGATCAGCCCCACCAGCAGGGGCTCGGACCGGGAGCAGAGATCTTGTAAGGTACGGCTTGGAGAACTAGCGGCAGCAGGTAGCACCGTGATCGCCGAAGCTGCCACGGCCCCTGCCAGCAGGGGCTCTGGTGGGGATGGCGCGGGGGTTGCCGCTATCGTGGTAGGTGGCGGTAGCGGCGCCGGGGACGGTGGAGGGGTCACAGTTGGCTGCGCCGTAACTGTTTGCCCTGCAGATACTTGTGATTTACAGCCGTCTTGTAAGGTACGGCGCCGGTAGCGCATGGTGTTCTTCCAATAGCCCGGGTGGACTTTCTGCCAGTTCCGCACGCGCTCGGCATTCGCGGTATCACGGAAGTAATTTCGGTTCTCCGGTTTGGCCAACCAAGCGCGCTGCACGGCGTGCTTCCTGGCTTTGCGGCACTCCGCTTTGAGGCAATAGCGCTGACGCTCCGCAGCACGGGGGTTGGGAAGAAACAGCTCCTTGCAGTGTAAGCACTTACGTTGGCGGCTAGGCGATCTCATCCGCTCCAGAATGGAACAGGAACCCGTATCGGAAAACACTCGGACCTGGCGGAAGAAAATCCACCGGCAAGAAGACTCAACAAAGTGAAGAAGGAAGAAGAGTTTTCAGGAAATCGAGCGAAGAAAACCCAAGGGAAGAAGATCCCATTCCTGACCGTCAGTTTTGCATCCGTTCCGTTTCAACGGTGACA
>CAZZLB010000962.1:0-1027 GCA_964654655.1 uncultured Rhodoferax sp.
CTGGAATACGAGTCGTATCAGCAATGGGAAAATGTTGGCGAAGGTTTATATTCTTACCAGAAATTGTTCACATATTCTTTGCCGATTCTCACTAAAGTAACATGGTACACACAAGATTCGCCGCCGTCGTCAACTGGTCCCGTTGGTGGCGCAAGCTCTTTCCCATCTTCACCCTTCGATATATCAATTCCATCCAGACTTCCTACGGGCTGGGAGCAAATGAAAACGCAAGACGGTGTTTCTAAAGACACGTATGGATGGGCGAGAACAGAAGTTTGGAAATATGGTTTGATTGCTTGGACGCCATGAAAACCTATCCGGTCAACAATAATCTAATGGTCGAGCCGATAGGCAAGGGCGACCTGATAACGGCGGATTTTCTGAACAAACTTGTTTGTTTATGTTTGCAGAACCGAATCCACGCTGGCAGCGGAATAACCATAGCAGGACAATCAATATCTGGTGGCACGACAATTTCAGCAAATATACCGGCCATAAACATCTTCCCGGTAAGGTTATCGCAGGTGGGTGGATCAAGCGGCGGAGATAAGTCCGATTGCTCATTTACCTATACTGCCTTCAAGCCCGATGGCACGATTTTGATGTCTGACGCAACGCCGCTTAACAGCTTGTTTAGGTTTCCGGGAGTCGCTTACTATGCGGCCACTTTTGGAATCGGTTTTTATTTTGCTAATACAGCGCATTTCGTCACGTTAGACGAGCAATGGAAAAATGAGCAGCTATATTTACGACCTAACGAGACCGATGGCTACAAGGTCAATGCCGATGCCAAGAATGGGTATTTAGAATTGACCAACGCCGATGAATCCAGCCAGATATCACTTGACCTCACGAGTGGGACTGGCAAGAACGTCTTTATTCGGTTGAGTGACCTGCCAGCTTCAGCCGTGGCGCAATTCCGCGAAGTCACTGTCTGCGTAGATGGCGTCGAGAAAACCGCCTACATACTAATGACGGAGCCGGTGTGAGCATTAAGCTGAATATCACGGGTTGTCCGACGTGTTGC
>CAZZLB010000963.1:0-1027 GCA_964654655.1 uncultured Rhodoferax sp.
GCTGTCCAAGCGATACACCAAGGCGCTCGCCCGAGCGATGGCGTACACGAAGCAAGTTAAGGCGGCTGCGGTTCTGAACAATGGCTTCTCTTCCAACTATGTTGGTGGCGACGGTCAACCGTTGTTCTCGGCCTCGCACCCGCTGGTCACGGGCGGTACGAACAGCAACCGTTTGACGGCTTCTGACCTCAACGAAACCTCGTTGGAAGCGGCTGTCATTCAGATCGCTGGTTGGACCGACGAACGTGGTTTGCTGATCGCTGCCAAGCCGAACAAACTCATTGTTCCCCCGGCTTTGATGTTCACCGCCAAGCGCCTCCTCGACACGGAACTCCGTGTTGCGACCGCTGACAACGACATCAACGCTCTCAAGGCGATGGGTTCGATTCCGGGCGGCTACACCGTCAACCACTTCCTGACCGACACGAACGCTTGGTTCTTGACGACCGACGTTCCGAACGGCATGAAGCACTTCGTTCGTACCCCGCTGCAAAACAGCATGGACGGCGATTTCGACACCGGCAACGTCCGGTACAAGAGCCGCGAGCGTTACTCGTTCGGCTGGTCGGATCCGCTCGGCATGTTTGGTTCGCCGGGTTCGTCCTGATCCTAGGGAGCGGAATTGGGGGGCTTCGGCCCCCCTTTTCTTTACAATCCCCTAAGCGTATAAAGTCGTTATCGGGAATTACATGCTTATCAGACAGCCCCGACTGACGACATGCAGACTGATAAGCGCAACTCGCATGTGAGGTATTTGAAATGGCTACTACTACTTTTACCGGCCCGGTTGTTTCTAACAACGGGTTTTCGTCAAACACGATGGCGATTGGCACCACGGTGATTACTGCCGGTGCAGCCACGGGCACGGTCGGCACGCAGGCTGGCTATATACCGGTTAGCATCAACGGCACCACGAAGTACATCCCGCTGTACACTTCGCTGACTCCGTAATCTCGGAGGCCAAAAATGGCTATGCAAACAGATGTCCTTGCTAGTCAACCTCTGACTAGCGCGGGGCAGGCGCTTG
>CAZZLB010000964.1:0-1024 GCA_964654655.1 uncultured Rhodoferax sp.
ATTGCGACGGCATTAAGCCAGCTTCAAGGCGCATCGTATTACGGAACGATTCTACCATCTGGCGTGAATACCAACTTCCAACTTCTGAACACCACGCTATCGCCAACGCTGACCACTAACACATTGGCCGAATTACCCAATGGAAGCACGTACATTGCGCGGAAGGTTTTGACCAATAATGTCATGCCGGTGATTCTGGCGGGGTCTTATACGCATTACGTTTATGGATGGTACTGGCCGTCGGGCAACAAGACCGCAACGATTCAAGGCGATATTTGTGTTGTGAGAAGCAACTCGGTTATCGTGTTGGCTTATGGTTCGTCATCAACGCTAATCCCCGGTGTCACCAACCTTTACACTGGCGCGACGGAACTGACGACCAACTATACTTTGCAAGCCGGTGAATACTTTGGCATCGAGCGCGTCATCACTGTATCTGGTACGGGTGGAACGGCCAACTGGACATCGTTCTTGGGAGATGGATACCCAACTCGCACAGTCACACCGGCTGGCTCAGTACCGCAGGGCACATATCTCAACAGTGGCTCGGTTACGTTCAATGGCGTTGGCGTGACCAATGGGATGACGTTATCAGCCGTCACTAATGGCGGTTTCCAGATTTGGCAATCCGGCGCACCGGTCGATGTCGCCAATGGCGGCTCGTTGACTATTGGTGGTGGTGGCGGTGTTAGCTCGACCAACCAGATACTTGACCTGCGTGCGTTCTCCGGCACGATTGACCCGGCTAGTACGTCGGTCAGGTCAGCAGATAGGCTACGCATGGTGTTCGTTGATACTAATTCGGCCTCGCATTGGCAGGTTGTCCTGCCGTCAAACCTAGTCGCCAGCAATCCGGCACAAGCGGCAATCGTCATTCTTAATCCGTCCGGTCTCGCCTCGACCAGTGTAATCGAATTAGCAGCAATCGCCGCGAGTAATGCGACGAATCTGCAAACATTCGCCGCAGCTTTGACCACCAACTTGACCGTCATCCACAACCCGCTCGGATCGTGGCAGAACATCA
>CAZZLB010000965.1:0-1023 GCA_964654655.1 uncultured Rhodoferax sp.
GCGATTTAAGGGCGTAAAAAACGCGGAATATTGGCGATTCGGCATTTTTGAGTTATTGTGCGCCGAATTGTAATTGGCTGAAATTAAACGGAATTGATAAATATGAACGTCGAAAGTGACCGCGACTCTTCCATCGACGCGCAAGCCACGTCGGAAAACGCGTTGACAAATGCCGCGCAAGCCATTGAATCTGAACAAAATTCGGTTGTGCTCGATTCGAGCATAAGTCCAGAAGCAGATATGCTCAATTCGAGCATAAGCCCAAAGCCAAAAAAGCCCCTTTTTGGTGGGCATAAGGGAGGGCGCCCTAAAGGATCGAAGAATTTCAGAACGCTTCAGAGAGAGCGCCTGGGGAGCGTGATGAAAGATCCAACCGACAAGAATAGTGGCGCGCAAGCCAACGGGCGGCCGCCAGTGATGAAATATGACGCGCGCCAAGACCTTAAATCTTGCGCCAAAGATTTCAGCAACGAAGCAGTTTTTACGCTCGTAAAGATCATGCGCGACAAAAACGTCACTGCAACAACACGTATGCAAGCGGCGTCTATGATTCTTGATCGCGGACATGGTAAAGCCGTTAATCAAACTGAAATATCGGTGGGCGTATACGATCGCTACTCCAATGATGAATTAATTAAATTCATCACTGGTCAAACAAATAATCTAATTGACGTAACGCCAGCTAAAAAAGACTAATGAATCATTAATCTTTTTAACATTTACAAATAGCGCGCATTAAAAAGAATATTTAATTGCGTCCTCTAAATCGCGCGCGTCAATGCCTACTGCATCAAGATAGTCTGCGATTGCGTTTGCATCCTCATATTTAATTAGATCGACAAGGGCTTGCATATTATCTTGATGATAGCGGCGCGCCTTGGGCGTTTTAGTTTGGGGTTGCATATAATCCATGTCAAACCATGAATCGCGCCAATAATAAGAATCGACATCTATTGCGCTTGGATCACGTTCAATAATGATCTTGCTAAAATCAATAGCGCATAATCGCTCTAATAGATCATA
>CAZZLB010000966.1:0-1023 GCA_964654655.1 uncultured Rhodoferax sp.
CCCCCGTGTTCGTCTCTATCGCAAACACGAGCCAACGACCAGAGACCGATGTCGACGCGTCAACAGACACCTTGCGCGGACGGTACGACGGAATCGAGAACATCCCCGTGCGGTAGAGAAGCCTGCGGGACCCCGCAGCACTACCCTCTATGAGACGAACACCGGAGCCTTGTGCAGTCTTGGTTACATCTCCAAAAGACGACCAAGCAACGCCCGACGAGTCGCCATTCAGGTTCTGCGGCAGAATGCGTGACCGAGGAGCACCTAGATCAAATACGGATCCAGTTGGTGTAGCAATATACTGTCCTGCAGAAGTAGATTGCTCCAACTGTGGCCCCCAAATAAGGAAGTCGGAGGCCTCCATTGCAGCATCCGTAGAAAAAACTGGGTAGTTACTGGCTCCAGTAATCAGTGCCGTGAATTCGTATCGACGCCACGTCGCATCCAGCGTGATGTCGGGAGACCATTGATTTGACACACCAGCTACAAGTGCCTGACGGAAACGTAACTTTGCTGAGGTCCCAGTAGCACGCAGCCATGCTGAAAGTGTCTGGTAACGTGGACTTCCAGCGTTTGAAACAGGAGAACCGTCGTTTGGCCAGAATTGGTTATAGATTGAACCTGCTGATAGTTGAGCGCGAGCTGCGCTACCAGCAACACCATCTGGGCCTGTTGCATAGTCAGGCGTGAGCGTGGTCACCCCGACGGTCGACGTGACCCCCCAATGGGTACCCCCAACACGTACGCTATTCATTATCATGTTCTGTGGCAGAACACGATTCGGCGGCGCACCATGAGGGTTGTATTCGCTAGCCCCTGTCTTGACGTACTCAGGGTCACTGTTCGCCTGCACGTACGATGCGCACCAGAAGTAGATGTGGTCACCAGCGGTTGCGGCACTCCCAATCCATCCAGCATAGATCGTGAGCACGTGCGCCGGGTTCAACCCCTTCAAACGTAGCTCGATCTTGTACCAGCCCGCGTTGCCGGGTACAGGCGTCGCCGTACCTGCTGCGAGATAGG
>CAZZLB010000967.1:0-1021 GCA_964654655.1 uncultured Rhodoferax sp.
AGGGAAATGACCTCCATCCATACCGGCGACGTGCGTGGCAGTCCGGATACAGCTTGGGGCCTTGGCTGGTCCGTCAAGATTCGCGACGACGAGGGGCCGAGCGTGGGCAGCTTCGGCCACCGCGGCGCGCGCCGGACGGCGATGTGGGTGGACCCGAAGAACGGCCTTGCGATGGTGATCCTCGTCGAGCGCTTCGACATGACTGGGCCGGAGCAGAAGGAGATGTATGGTTCGTTCATGAAAGCGGCGATTGTGAAATACGGGAAAGCGCGCTGATGACAACCCCGGATTGCATCCAGCCGCCGTCCTCTTGCGCTCAGGCGAGCGCGTTGCGCTTCGCACTTCGCGATTGCGTCCGGCCGCGCGGCTGCTAACCTGCGCGGCATTGTGATAAAGACCGTGGACAATCGTTTTGACCACGCCTACGTGCTCAACGTCATGGCCGACGACCGGCCGGGCATCGTCGCGTCCGTCACGAAGGTCATCGGCCGGCTTGGCGGCAACATTGACGCGTGCAGCCAGACGGTGCTGCACGGCTACTTCACCCTCATCATGGTCGTGAGCTTTCCGCGCCAGCTCGACACCGAGCAGTTGCTCCAGGAAGTCGCCGGCCCGCCGGACAAACACCGTAACTACCGCGTGCAGATCATGCCATTCCATCTGCCGACGGCCAGCAGCGAGACATACGACTCCTTCGTGATCACCGCTTCCGGCCCGGACCGCGAGGGAATCGTGCTGCGGTTCAGCCGCGTCCTGGCCGACAAGGGCATCAACATCGTGGACCTCTTCGGCGACCGCACGGGCGAGCAGTTCGTCCTCATCGGCCAGTTGCAGGTGCCCAAACGCTGGGACATCGCGATGCTCCAGGCCGACCTCGAACAGATCGGCCGGGAAAGTGGCTACACCGTCCGGTTGCAGCACGCGGACGTTTTCGTGGCCACCAACCAACTCCGCCTGCCCAGCCAACACAAATCATTGCCAGTCACCTGAGCCATGCTTCGCACCGACGAAATCCTCTCCA
>CAZZLB010000968.1:0-1011 GCA_964654655.1 uncultured Rhodoferax sp.
CAGACCGAGCGAGTCGATGAGATCATTGTCGAGTTGCTGCCCCTTGAATTGCAGGCACGGCAGGATCGTGAAGAGCGGCTGGCCGAGCAGGCGCAGGCCAACAAGGAACTGATCCGCAATCTGGCGCATGAAATCAAGAATCCGCTGGGTGGCATCCGGGGCGCGGCGCAACTGCTGGAGATGGAAATCGAGTCGGTGGAACTCACCGAGTACACGCAGGTCATCATCCACGAAGCGGATCGTCTTCAGTCGCTGGTCGATCGCCTGCTCGCGCCGCACCGGCGCCCGCATCTGGTGGGTGACGTGAATATTCATGAGGTTTGCGAACGTGTGCGTTTGCTGATCCTGGCCGAGTTCCCGAAGGGATTGACCGTGGTGCGTGACTTTGACACCTCGATACCGGAGTTTCGGGGTGACCGCGAGCAGTTGATACAAACCGTGCTCAACATCGCGCACAACGCCTGTCAGGCGCTGTCCGAGCTGATTGCACAGGGCACAGCGCGGCTGACATTTCATACGCGAATTGCGCGCCAGACGACGTTTGGCAAACAACGTTACCGGTTGGCACTGGAATTGCATGTGATAGACAACGGGCCTGGTGTACCAGACTCGATCAAGGATCGCATCTTCTATCCGCTGGTTTCCGGGCGAGAAGGGGGTTCTGGTTTGGGGTTGACGCTGGCGCAGACTTTTGTCCAGCAACACCACGGCTTGATCGAGTGCGACAGTGTGCCAGGCCATACGGATTTCAAGATATTGATTCCCCTTCCTTAACCGTTGAATTCAGGCGAGCACAAAACATATGAAGCCGATTTGGATCGTAGATGATGACCAGTCCATCCGCTTCGTGCTGGAAAAAGCGTTGCTGCGGGAGAGCCTGCCGACCCGCAGCTTCAACAACACACGTGACGTTCTGGCGGCGCTGGATACGGCGACGGAGGACAACAGCCCCCAGGTGCTGGTGAGCGACATCCGGATGCCAGGGGGCTCGGGTCTTGATCTGCTGGGCAA
>CAZZLB010000969.1:0-1011 GCA_964654655.1 uncultured Rhodoferax sp.
CGCACCCGATGCGACTCCTCGCGCCCGAACGCGCGCCGCTGTCGCTCACCTCCAGCTTCAGCTCGCCGGCCGTGTGACTGGCGCGCACCGTGATGCTGCCGCCTTCGATTTTGGGTTCCAGCCCGTGCTTGATGGCGTTTTCGACCAGGGGCTGCAAGACCAGCGGCGGCACCGGCATGCTGGCCAGGGTGTCGGGTAACTCCAGCGTGTATTGCAGCCGTGGCCCCATGCGCACTTTGAGCAGTTCAAGGTAGTCGCGCACACGGTCAAACTCGGTTTGCAGCGGATGCGCAGTCGCTCGCGAAGCGCTCAGCGTGGCTCGCAGGTAGGCGTTGAGGTGATCCAGCATCGCAATGGCCGCATCCGGCTTGCTGCCAATCAGCGCGCGCAGATTGGCCAGTGTGTTGAACAGCATGTGCGGCTCAATCTGGCTTTGCAGCAGCACCAGTCTGGATTCGGCGGCGTGGCGTTGTGCCGCCTCCGTTTGAGCGACAGCCAGTGCAGCGTCAGCGCTGGCCTGTGCCAGTTGATCACGGCTCAGAAAATAATAGGTGATGGCGCCGCCCGCGACCATGCTCAGCACCAGATAGCCCAGCAGCGGTCGTGAGGGCAGTGACCAGATCGCCTCCATCGGGTGGTGCAGCAGCCAGGCCGCGCTGTACAGACCGACCACGTAGCCGATCGCGACACAGGCCGGCACGATCAGGTAGAGGCGTCGCCACTGTTGCTGGGGTTGCGGGATCAGGTAGTACTGCGTGACTTCAATCAGAAGCCAGATGCTGATGCCTATGCAGTGCGAATAAACCAGATTGACGCCAAAGTCGTTGTCGTCAAACGCCGTCAGTGCCAGTGCAATGACGGTGTTGAGCGCAAGCACCGGCAGGCCGCGCTGCAACAGCGCGATGGCGGTCCAGCGATGGGTTTTCTCTGGTGTCATGGTGCTCAAGGGCGGATTTGCCGCTGCAGCCGTTCGCGTTCCCGCTGCACCAGGTTCTCACGAAAATTGCTGCC
>CAZZLB010000970.1:0-1008 GCA_964654655.1 uncultured Rhodoferax sp.
GTTCAATAATGATCTTGCTAAAATCAATAGCGCATAATCGCTCTAATAGATCATAAGCAAATCTTACATCTTGAGTCTCGTCTTTACTGTGGGCGTTATGATACCCGCAAGATAGGTTAGAGCACTCTGGAATAATGCGCGTATAGTTCGCCGTGTCAGTAAAGACGCCTGTATCGTCGGGCGCATATGCGCCGCCTAATTGACGCGCTAATGATTGCGCGAACGCGTCAGAGGCGCATCGTGCGCCTTGATGTGTAATGACGGAATCATAACCTTTCCTATCAATCGCAATCGCGCATTGTACGCCGTCCAATAATTGCGGTAGATTCGTTGCAATGTGTTCTGAACCAAGACCGCCCACTTCCTCATCACGATGAAATAAATAATTGCCAGGGATGCCGCGCAAGATCATTTGACGCATAATCCAAACGCCAGCCGAATCGTCGCCACCAAGACAAGAAGAATTGGTTTCTTTATTGTGCAGTCGCACAAGATCCCCGTCTCTTATAACCTGCTGCTGTCCATCTTTACTATGTACCGTGTCAGTGTGACTCGACCATAAAACAGGCGGGCGAGTCTTGGCATTGCCTACTCTAATGAGACGGTTTCCATAATCATCAGCGGTAACGCCTGGGAGCGTATCAATATACTTTGCGACAAAAGAGTCCTCAGTCTTGGATCTTGCAGGGCGGCGAATAGATAACATAGCCGTCAATTCTTTGATTGCGGCGCGCCGGTTAAAATTTATTATAAATGACATTGTTTTAGTCTTTCAGGTAAGAGAGAAGGCCGCGCATGGCGGCCTTTATTATTAGGCGGCGATAGATTCAACAATTATCGCATCTACTACGTCCAGGCGCTCGCGCTCGACTGGATAATGGTCGACGTAGTTTTTGAGATAGTAGCGGCCATTAGCCGATTCTACTACGTCAACGCCGCCTTCCTCAATTAAATGTGTCGGGATCTTTTCTGTCTTGTCAGTATAATAGGCGTTGATTGGTTCATACC
>CAZZLB010000971.1:0-1008 GCA_964654655.1 uncultured Rhodoferax sp.
ATTTCGCCGGGCCGCGCGTGTTCGGCGAGGAACTGCAACGCTACTACAAGGAGACGGCCACGGGTCGCTTCGACGCCGAGATCATGGGCGAGCGCATCTACGAACGGCCTTTCGAGGTTGTCGTGGTAGAGAAAGCGCAACTTCCACCGCCGCGAGAGGCGACGATGCCGCTGGGGCGGCACCTCAAGGGCTGCCGCATCGGTTTCGACCTCGGCGCGAGCGACTACAAGATTGCGGCGGTGCTCGATGGTAAGGTGGTTTCCAGCGAGGAACTGCCATGGCAGCCGTCAGTGCAGCCGGATCCGCAATATCACTTCGACCACATCATGATGGGCCTCAAGCGCGCGGCTTCGAAGCTCCCGCGCGTGGATGGCATCGGCGGCAGCGCGGCGGGCGTCTATGTGAACAACCGTGTCAAGGTGGCGTCGCTTTTCCGTGGTGTGCCGAGGGACGTGTTCGACGGCCGCGTGAAGGATTTGTTCCTGGAAATGCGGCGGGCATGGAACGACATCCCGTTCGAGGTGGTTAACGACGGCGAAGTCACTGCGCTGGCCGGCTCGATGTCCATGAAGGACAACGCCGTGCTCGGCGTCGCGCTCGGCTCCAGTCAGGCGGCCGGTTTCGTCACGCCCAACGGCAACATCACGTCTTGGTTGAATGAACTCGCCTTCTGCCCGGTGGACTACAATCCCGACGCGGCGAAGGACGAGTGGAGCGGCGACCGTGGCTGCGGCGCGCAGTATTTCTCGCAGCAGGCGGTCGGCCGGTTGGTCGGCGTTGCGGGGATCGAACTGGACGCGGCGATGCCGCTGCCGGAGAAGTTGAAGCACGTGCAGGCGCTGATGCTCAAGGGCGATTGCCGCGCGAGGAAGATTTACGAGACCATCGGTGTGTATCTCGGCTACGCCATCGCTCACTACGCGGAGTTCTACAAGATCAAGAACGTGCTCATTCTCGGCCGCGTGACGACCGGCGAAGGCGGCTCGATCATCATCAAGAACGCCCAGC
>CAZZLB010000972.1:0-1007 GCA_964654655.1 uncultured Rhodoferax sp.
TCTTTAGTAGCATCACGAACTGTAATTCTACGCCACTCAAAACCGGTCAATTGACTCGCATACTTCTTGACTGTTATAGGATCCACATATGTCTGTATTTTCTTCGGCTTTTTATCTGCTTCATTTTCTTTTTCTGAAACTGAAAATTCAGGTTTAAACTTATAGATTATCTGATTAGAATGAACATCTAAGAGAAACTGTAACCCCATGTTTTCTATAGCATTACTTAACTTTTGTCCATGACCATAAAAACCGTCACCACCGACCCAGCCAAAATCAATACCAGAAAACATGGCAGCCTTGATCATATCAAGAGCGAGTTCCTGTTTTGTTTTAAAGATACGTGCTTCAAGAGGTATCCCTGCCTTTTCACAACGATCTTTGTCCTTCGTCCAAGACTCCGGTATATACAATCGACAATCAATTAAAGTGCTGTGACACTTCCAAACCAAACTTGAGTAAACACCAACCTGGCAGTTATCAACTTTCCCGACTACACCAGCATATTGTCTAGCAACGCCGACGGAATGGTCACCTTTTTTTAAGTGTGCTGACTCATCAATTATATAACCGACATCACTATAACAATAATCAGGCTTTTCGGCATACAGGTCAGACGTATTTTTAGCAATTAATCCAATTACCTTCTCTGAAGACCAGGGTGAATCCGTTATGAACTGCTGAACTTTCTGGTAACTGTCGCCTGACATTTCAATCTCTTCGTTTATTCGTTCGATGTTGCGTTTGTTATGCTCTGTTTTGATAAGCCCGTTGATGTAATATTTGCATAATTCATTACCATCGGATGTTTCGCTTAAAAAGCACTGGTGATAATCCTCAATATGACTTGTCAGATTGTCTATCATACCTTTCAAAACGCTATCAGAATCTTTATTACTTTTGCTATACATATGCTCATTTCTGTATAAAATTTATCCATAAATAATTATATGCAAATCAATCAGTTATGTAAAGGTAACAAAGTAGAAGTAATCTCCAATATTCAC
>CAZZLB010000973.1:0-1005 GCA_964654655.1 uncultured Rhodoferax sp.
TGGCCGGCGGCTTCGGAGTGTGGTGGGTGTTCCTCCGGGTGCCCACCGAGGCGGAGGAACAAAAGCGGGCGCATAAGCGCCAGCGCCAGCAACTGCGGGAGCAGCGTCTGAGCCTGGCCGCCCAGGGCCGCAGCCTGATGCTTCTGCATGGCCGGCGGGAAAGCAACCACTGGCGGAAGGCGGACCGCTGGAAAGTGAAGTAGTGATAGGAAATTGCTTTTGGGCGCCGCGCGTACTCAGCGCTGCGCGGGGGAGGGAGAATTGGTTTTGGGTCTCACCGAGCATGGTGCGACACTAACAAAGCGAGGGCGGGGGTGTCAAAGGGCAATTCTCGCCTGTTTTCGGGCCGCTCGCGGGCCGGTTTCTGCGGTGCGGCGCGCAAAATGCGGGATATTGCGCGTGGGGCGGGGCACCTCGGCCACGGAACGAGGGGCGAACGACCGTGCAAGTGTCAGTCCTCACTATTGACACAACAGCAACATTTCCTGAGCTGCCGGATGCGTTGGCGGTGGCTCATTCAGGAGGTTGGACACGTAAGTCCAAGTGCCCATGTGTAAGCGCTGGGCGATCCACTTCAAGCTCATGCTGGTTTCCTGGCGGAGGCGGCGCGCCAGCATGACCTTCGCCCGGTCGCCCTTGCGGCGCGCCCGCAGTTCGTCCTCATCCCAGCCCAACCGCTGGATTTCTCCCTGCACGATTCGCTCGGCTTTCTGCAGGCCAGTCTCCTGACGCTCTGCCCCGTAGTGGCTTGGACCGACCCGCTCGACCGCCGCCGCCAGCAACTCCTGCCGGAAGGCCTCGGAACCGAGCACCCAGTCCCGGCGAATCTGCTCATAATCGGTCCCCGACTCCTCCGCCCGCCGCCGCTCCATCTGCAAGCCAAACTGTCTGCGGCCAGCTTCGCTGTCCTTGGGGATGCCTTTCTCCCCCAGCAACCGATCCACTCGGAGCCATCCCGGCCGCTGGCCGGGCGGCTTGAGGTATTCCCCATAGCTGCTCCACCGG
>CAZZLB010000974.1:0-1004 GCA_964654655.1 uncultured Rhodoferax sp.
GGTGAGGTAATGGCTGACGGACAAGATCATCAGCGCCCCGGCGAACAACAGCGAGTTCCCCCATCGTGCGCTGCCCGTTGCCACCCCCGCGGAGGCGTTCGCCTTCGCGAGCCATTCCTGATAGGCGAGGCAAACCCAAGTCACGCCCACAAATGTGCAGAGATACCAAAGGATGTGGCAGACCCGCAGCGTGCGGTGCTCGTGCTGGTAAAGCGGGATCTGCAGGACAGCCCAGTGCTCGGTCATCCAGCCGTCTTTGTGCGTGAAGGAATCCAGAAACAGATGCGTCAGCGCCCCAACCAGCACGGAGACGGCCAGCACCAGCGGAGAACCCAGCGGACGCTCGCACTGCGGTAGCAACACTCCCCGGTAAGCATCCGGTAGCGACCGGACAGCCCACGGGCTTAAGCGATGCAACACCCATAACGCCAACAGCCCCGCCGGCAGACAAAACGCAACAGCGCCAACGAGCTGGTGTGAAAACCTCTGCAGTTCAAGCCCGACAAACGCGTAAGCCATGTCAGGACTGAGGCTGCCGACGATGAGGGCTGGCAGACTCAACCACTGAGGGCAAAAACGCCTCAGCGGCAACACGGCTGCCGGATGTGCCAATGGATAAGGCATGGATTTGGCCGCAACCTACCCACGCACGCATTTGATGTCCACTGCGAATCGTTTCGGTGATTCGGCCTTCTTGGTTTTACCTCCAAAGCATGTTCCTTCGGCAGCACGTTTCTGGAGACGAAACAAACCCGCTTGCTGAACCGGAGGGGATTGAGGGGGTGATTTCCTCTTGAGTTGGCGCGGCTCACGACCTACGCTCGCGCGTCGTTTGTTCGAGATACTGAGTTCTTAACCAGAAGGGAAATATCATGCAGACCAGTCGCCGCACTTTCTTGAAGCAGATCGCCGCTTCCACCGCCGTTGCGCCGCTCATCCTCCCCTCCCACATCTGGACGGCAGAGGCCAAGCCGAACTCGAAGCTGACGATGGGGTTCATCGGC
>CAZZLB010000975.1:0-1003 GCA_964654655.1 uncultured Rhodoferax sp.
GAATTGCAAATGCAACTTTGAATATCTATAACTCGACTTCTTTAGTTAATCAAACAATAGTTCAATATGCTTCGGGAGTAACTCAAACAACTCTTGGAATAGTTGTAACCTTAGCAGATAATGTTTATTCTTGGTTCTACAATTTATTCGACTTCGCAGGTAATCAATACACAACAGCAAATAATACTTTAACTGTTGATACTACAAAAGCAATAATAACTATTGTTTATCCTCTAGCAACAAATTATACAACAATACCAAATCAATTGAATTATACTTCATCAGATACTAATTTACAAAAATGTTGGTATTCTACAGATAGAGGAACAACAAACTCTTCAGCAATTAATTGTAACTCTGCAAACTTCTCCGTAACTGCTGTACAAGGCTACAACAATTGGACAGTTTATGCAAATGATTCTGCAGGAAATGTAAATTTATCACAAGTAACTTTCTTTGTAGATTCTATAAAACCATTGATAGACTTAGTTTCTCCAACAGAAACTAATGCAAATTATTTATCGAGAAATTATTTATTAGTGAATACAACCGCAACAGATACTAATCTAATGAATATTACAGAATCACTATACAACTCTTCTGGATTAGTTAGAAGTATAACAAATATCACTTCTCCAGCATTTAATAATTTCACATTATTATTAGATGGGATATATTCTTTCAATGCTACTGCAAAAGACATCTTAAGCAATTTAAATTCCACAGAAACAAGAACAGTTACAATAGATACAACAAATCCTTTAGTTTCTTTCAATGCAGGAACATTAAACAACAATTCAAATGTCTCCCAATCTTACATCTACTTAAATCTAACAGTTACTGAAACAAACGAAGCTAATGTTACATTTAATTTATACAACGCTTCTGGAAACATAAACTCTTCAACAAGAGTAGCAGGAACAAGATCAATCAACTTCACAAATCTAGCTGACGGAATATATTATTACAATGCTACAGTTGTTGATCTAGCAAATAATCAAAA